>SKXS01000076.1 GCA_007128345.1 Spirochaetia bacterium | reverse complement strand
TTGTAACTGTTGCTACTTTTAATGAACGCGTCCATTATCGCTCTCGCCTGATGCTCACGTTTCTTTTCCATGATCTCCTCCAAGTTTCTGGCAATCGCATCATACCTGACCTGAGCCTTCACCAGTGCATCCTGTGTCCTTACGATCTCAAAATCAATAGAAGCAACCGTCTTCTTCCTCCTCACACCCTCCTCATTAGCAACATCCATCATGGAAGCTCCATCGGCAATCAGCCTTCCTATCTCGGTTGCCTTGAGCCGTACATACTCGACATCAAGGCCGAAAGCATTCAGGATTGTTATCTGCTTCTTTGTCACCGCTTCGTACAATCAGTCTTACGGCCTGGAATCATCTGCTTTGGATGAGTTGTTTCCATTCGGCTGGTTTTCTGCAGCTCCCTCAGCCGGTGTATCCTCAGCAGGATGCGAATCATCAGGTTTACCCGATTTTTGCTCCTGTGTGGCCTTCTGAGCTTCCGTGCTCACTCCAGAGCGAATCAGTTCGCCCAGCTGCTCAGACTTGTCACTTGCCTTCCATTCTTTTATTACAGCTAACTGGTTTTGAACCGCTTCACGTATGGTCTTTGCAACAACTTCCTCATCATAGTTTTCATTTTTCAGACGAGCAGCGTTCTGGGCTAACGCCAGAGCTAGTTCAGCATTTTCTTCTGCATCAAGATTGGCTTGCTCATCCCTTGCAATGCGAAGGGCCTGCACTATGACCTCGGCATCTGCCCCTTCAGCTTTCTCCCATGAGAGATCATTGGCTGATTTGAGAATAGCTGCTACCTCTTCTTCTGTAAAAATCGAATTCCTCAATGCTATTTCAAACCTATCAATAAAAGTATCCGCTGGTGCCTCCTTAACGCCGGCTGCAAATACCGAAGGAACACCTACCAAGAGTATTGCTAGAGCCAAGATAATTATTATAGTCTTACGCATATTACACCTCCTAAAATGTAACACAAAATACTTCCTCTATTGAGGAATATTCACGAAACGGATTTCTCCGCTCCAAATGAAGGCGAAATAGTGCATTCCATGACGAACCGTTTCGTCCCAACTTAAGTGCAAACATACCTCCTGGATAGTCCGCATAATACAAGGTACCCATTATGCTTTCGCGTGTCTGTTCGGTGTCGCACATATAGATGTTTTTCGGTTATTAGCCTTCGGCGATGGGAGTAGAAATCAGATGGGGCGTCCTCTCGAGTGTGGAACAGAACAACGATGACGATTGAATACACCTCGATGTGCTTGTCGTTTTGGATGTTCTCTTATTGTGGGAATAGGGATGTGAACTGTACTTTTTCCTATAGACAGTAAAGTTCCTCTGAAATCAAAGGTAGAGGCAGACTAGAAGATTTCATGACTTGAGGGCAGGATTGGAGAACCAATTTTCTCTGATCGTCCAGTACGGTATGGTGTGTAGCGTACGTACAGACCATACTATGGAAGAAGTCGAGCGAATTCGCGGCGAACGACTTCATAACACTCGCACACGCGCTCCTCAAGACCGGGACGATCCAGAACCGTGATTAGTCCCCTGTTGTAGGATATCAGTCCTGCGGACTGGAGCTTCCCCGCGGCTGCGGTCACCCCTTCGCGTCGGACCCCCAGCATATTAGCGATCAGCTCCTGGGTCATGCCCAGTTGGTTCGACGGTAACCGGTCGAGGCTGAGCAGAAGCCACCTGCAGAGTTGCTGGTCCACGGTATGATGTCGATTGCACACGGCTGTTTGCGCCATCTGGGTGAGCAGCGCCATGGTGTATCGAAGCAATAAATGATGAACCGCTCCGATGCGATCGAACTCCTGTTTGAGCAGAGATCCGCGGAGGCGATATGCGTACCCCGCGCTCTGCACAACAGCCCGGTTCGGCACGGTGTCTCCTCCCATGAACAGCGCGATGCCCACGATGCCCTCGTTGCCGACAATAGATATCTCAGCTGAGGCACCGTCTTCGAGTTCGTACAGCAGAGAAATAATGACCGTGGTGGGGAAGTAGACCGAATATAACTCTTCCCCAGACTCATAGAGCGCCATCCCAAGCGGTAACCACACAGACTCCAAATGCGGAATGATACGATGTTGTTCGCTATCAGGAAAAGCTGCGAGAAGATGATTTGCAAGCGGCGTTGGTAAGTCGGGTATAGTAGACATCATCGATCTCCTATAAACAACATATTGTGGGAAACAGAGTTATATTTAGATAAACATTTTATTAAATGCTAGCACCTTTTTAACGTAATGTCCAGGCACCAGACATAACGTTAAAAAAAATGGTTAATAATGAGCCCCGCGTACTTCACAGGTGGAACCGCCGCTTAAGTGTCTCGTGCACCCGGGGACTCCTGGCTGCGGCAAAGCAGAGGCCGGCAATCAGCAGGCAGGGAAGCAGGACAAACCATGACCAGCCTGTGTAGCTGACGGAGGGAAACGATAAAGTCATGGAAGCTTCTGTCACCAGTGCCAGTATTCCTGAAGAAAAGAGAAGTAAGCAGACAACCAGCAGACCGGTGCTCCACAGTTCGCTGGATCGGGTGCGATGGATGAAAAAGAGAATTGCGGCAAAGCAGAGGGCAGTGCAGCATACCAGCGGAAGGCCGAGACCCAGCGACCAGGAAAAGGAAATCTCTCTCGCGTGCAGTGACTCAATGGTAAGGAGAAATATCTGGACAGTCGCAGCCCACCCGGCAATGCGCACATATCCGCTTCCTGAAGTTTTGAAGATGACCAGGATGATAACCAGAAGTACCAGGGAGGCTGCGGGATATCCTGCCCAGGTAACGGGCGGATGGCGCACATCTATGAGTAGGAGGAAGACAGCTATGGCAAGAAAGTTATTGATGATTGAGCGGAAGACGCGGTAGCGGTGGTGCAGAAACGGCTGAAGCAGCATGATCCACAACAGCAGTATGGATATCATAATGTAGTAGGACCAGGTGACTGTGCCGCTGAGGCTCATGTCTATGATCAGCGTTATCCCCAGCGGGATGATAAGCAGCAGTGTTGATACGGCAGCAAAGAGGCGGCTGGGCACCTTCACTTCCCGGGTGACCGACATGTCTTCCAGGGAGATGGTTTCATCTCCCTGTTCTTTCTCAATAAACTCTTCAGGCAGTGCAGTGCGGCACAGGGGGCAGAACGTGAGCCCCTCATCGAGCCTCACCCCGCAGCGCACACAATAGGCCATTTCAGACCTCCATCCCTTCAGCGAGGGATTTACTTACCATGGTCTCACCGTCAAATATGAACTTGCCAATGATAAATGTCCCGTCCAAGGCCCGGGGCAGCCAGTGACGGTCGTCTTCCCACATCTGATCATAGGGGATCTCGCTGACGGGAATCCAGAACGGGTCCGCTTCAGCGGTCTGCTGCATATCACCGGAGCAGTCGGAGGCAAAGAAGACGTGTCCCCGCAGGGAGTAGCCGTCGGTGAACTGAAAATTGAGAATTGCCCGATGTTCCAGGTCCAGCGGCATGATGCCTGTCTCCTCACGGCATTCGCGGACTGCCGCTTCTGCGGCGGTTTCATCATCGTTGATTCTTCCGCCTGGTGCGTTGATGAGCCCCTTGCCGAGCCCGGTCTTCTTGTGTATGAGCAGCACCTGGTCGTCCTTCACAATGTAGCACAGCACAGCGGTCTCATCAGGTTCCCACAAGTCCCAGTCGATTTCGTCAACGTGAGATGCTTCATGGGGTTTAGCCTCCTGCACTTCAGGCTCAGATGGCTCCCGGGCCGGTTCCTGCTGCGTACGGCAGTCTGTACAGAGGTTGTCATCAAAGAAGAGCAGTGTCCTGATATCAGAGCGGATTCCGCAGGATGGGCATTTCAGGGAGAACACCATAATCCGCTTCCTGATTCTCCACGCGACTGCACCTGTGATAACCAGGGCAATCAAGGCGCTCCAATGCGGGAGTCCTGTGGTAAGGATGACTACGAAAAGTACGTTCAGCAGCAGTACCAGCAGGGCAAGCCCCAGGGTAGCCACGCGTTTCTTTTCTGCCTGCTTGTGGTGCCGTTTCTGGAAGAGATTGAGCACCAGGATGCCGATGAGCACCCAGTAGATATCCGAAGTGATGCGTTCAAGAACCATGGAAAGAGAGTAATGGGAGAATCGATAAGGGTCAAGCATTGTTGCGGCCATGGTTATGGAGTATACTGTAACGGGCAGAAACATAAGCAAAACAGGAGCGAATCATGACAAGAGAAGAGCTTGCCTCGTACATAGACCATACCTTGCTGAAGCCTGATGCGGGAAAATCCCAGATTGTACAGCTCTGCAGGGAAGCAATGGAGTACGGATTCTGGTCGGTATGCGTAAATCCTGTCTGGGTGCCCCTTTGTTCAGACCTGCTGGTTCATACCAGCGTTAAAATATGCACGGTAGTGGGCTTTCCTCTAGGGGCGATAAAGAGCGAAGCAAAGGCATTTGAGGCCCAGCAGGCGATTGCCGATGGTGCACACGAGATAGATATGGTGATATCCATAGGTGAGCTGAAGGATGGAGAGGTGTCTCTGGTGCAGGATGACATAGAAATGGTGCGGAGCGTATGTCCCGATGCTGTGCTCAAAGTCATTATTGAAACATGTCTGCTTACCGAGACAGAGAAGCGCGAGGCCTGCCTTGCCGCCCAGCGTGCCGGGGCTGAATTCGTGAAGACTTCCACCGGGTTTGCCGGAGGCGGAGCAGCAGTGGAGGATGTCAGACTCATGCACAGCCTCGTGTCGCCCGGCATGCAGGTGAAGGCGTCAGGAGGGGTGAGAAATTTTGCTGACGCGACAGCCTTTATTGGTGCAGGTGCAACCCGGCTCGGAGCCAGTGCAGGAATTGCGATCATCAAAGGAATTCCAGTTCACGCTGATTACTGACAATTGAGCGATCAGTTCGTATAGATCACGGGTATCTCTGCAGCTGTGCCATGGATACCTGAATAAAAATAGGGTATCATGGCCCATGCAGCGTATTGAACAGAGCACCCATACAGAGCACTTTCTTAAAAGCCTGGGATTTCCCAGTGTTGAAGTGCACCATGCATTCATCCATTTTGATTTTACCCGGCCCTCCAGGAGAATACTGGTTATCGGTCCCATGGGTTCGGGGAAGACGGAGTTCTCGGCCCGTGTGTGGCGTGATGCCAAAGTTGCTCTGGGTAAGAGCGACAAGATCCGTGAAATTACCGCAACAGGAGATGCTGACCGAAGGAAGGTGTTCTTCATCAGATCGCTCCTTGATGCACAACGGTTTCCCGATTACCCTGCTGACGCACTGGCGTACCGGGGAGGATATGAACGGTGCGGGGAGCAGATTGCCTGGATCAAGGATTCCTTTGCGCTTGAAAAGATTCTGGCTGACAATCCCGAGGTGGGAACCTGGATCATTGATGAGGCATCGTTCTACGATGAGCGGCTGGTCTACGTGGTCAAGCACGCAAGCGAGCAGCGGGGGCTGCTCTTCATATTCCCTGCCTTGATACTCAATTTCCGCAGGGACATCTTCAACCCCACCGCCAGGCTCATGCTTGAAACTGCTACGGATGTCATACCCCTGACCGCGTACTGCGAGCATTCTGAATGCCTGCAGGATTCATTTTACACCTACCGGTACTACACTGTGGACGGACTTGAATGCCCGGCGCTCTACTTCGATCCCCTTATCGTTGTGGGGGGTGACCGAAAAAAAGAGGATGCCCTGGAACCAAATTACTGCACCCGCTGCGACGAGCATCACTACCTTCCCGGCAAGGAGTACACCTATTTCACACTTAAACCCCTGGGAGAAGCGGCAGCATCGGGGAAACCCCAGGGTCTTATCAAAGAACTGCGGCTGCTTAAGGAAGATATCGGTACATCAATGCTTTCGCTGCATCTCACCGAACGGTATGCCGAAGATCCTGACCAGCATGTATGCATCAATGCCCTGCGGGTCTCAAACATCGCTGAACGGGCGCTGATGTATCTCTTCGCGGAACAGAACCTCATCCACGAGGAGCTTCTGCTGAGGCTGGTGGATGAGCTCTCACTGGACCGGGAGTATATGCGCAAGACCCTGGAGCATAACAAGCGGACGGTGAATTTGGATCAGCCGTTTTTGAACGGGATACTCTTTACCTGACATAGGGAGGAAGCCTATGAGAATGTCGGAAATCATCAGGAAAAAGCAGCTGGGAGAAGCCCTCTCCCACGAAGAAATCAGGTATTTCCTGGACGGGTATGTCCGTGAAGAGATACCTGACTACCAGGCTTCCGCGCTTGTCATGGCAATCTGGTTCATGGGGATGAACATGGAGGAAACTGCCGAACTGACCCTTGCGATGGCTGAAAGCGGGGCGATGATCGATCTTTCACCTATCCAGGGCATCAAGGTGGATAAGCACAGCTCAGGGGGAGTGGCGGACACTACGACCATTGCTGTCGGGCCGCTGGCGGCCTCCTGTGGAGCCAAGGTGGCCAAGATGTCCGGGAGAGGACTCTCCTTCAGCGGAGGAACCCTGGACAAGCTTGAGTCCATTCCCGGCTTTCGTGTTGACCAGGATATGGAAAGCTTCATGAAGATCGTCAACACCTGCGGGGTCTCGATCATCGGGCAGACCGCCGACCTCGTACCAGCGGACAAGAAGCTCTACGCTCTCAGGGATGTCACCTCTACGGTGGACAGTATGGCGCTGATAGCCGCAAGCATCATGAGCAAGAAGCTTGCTTCGGGTGGAGACAAAATCCTCTTGGACGTAAAATGGGGAAGCGGGGCCTTCATGAAGCGCAGCGATGATGCGCTTGAGCTGGCACATATTATGGTGGAGATAGGGCGGAGGGCAAAACGGGAGACCCGTGCGCTTGTGACGGATATGAACCAGCCGCTAGGCCATGCCGTGGGCAATGCCCTGGAGGTAGCAGAGGCCATAGAGATTCTCAGGGGAGAACGCGAAGGAGACCTCAAGGACCTCATCATGGAGCTCTCAGCCCACCTGCTGGAAATGGCACAGGTATGCAGTTCCCGCGAGGAAGCGCTGCGTAAGCTCAAGGAATCACTTGATTCAGGTAAGGCTCTAGAAACCCTTGCCCATATGATAGAGCTCCACGGCGGAGACCCGAAGGTCTGTGAGGATACTGACCTGCTTCCCCGGGCTTCACGGGTTGTTCCTGTCTGTGCTGAGAAAAACGGGTGGATCCAATTCATGCATACTGACGAGATCGGCATGGCTGCGGTGTCCATTGGGGCCGGGCGGAAACGCAAGGAAGATCAGATAGATCCTGCGGTTGGGCTCTGGATGGAAAAGCGCCTCGGCGATGAGGTACAGGAAGGTGAGGTGCTGGCACAGTGCTATGTGAATGACGAGGGAAGCCTCAGTGAAGCTGTAAATAGACTGAAGCGTGCGGTGATCATCGGTGAAAAGCCTCCACGTGCCGGGAAGCTGATATCGGATATTGTTGAGTAGGTATTTACAATCTCTGGAGTTTATTAGTTTGACATCAATGTGTGATGAAGTGTAGAATTATCGTATAAATACGTATGGAGGTATGTACATGAAAAAAGTGCTCGTCATAGCGGTAGTGCTTTTATCAATGACCGGTTTGTTGTTTGCAGCCGGGGCAAGGGAAGAAACCCCAGCGAGGCTGCGGGTAGGAATGGTAACCGATGCGGGAACCATCGATGATAAATCGTTCAATCAGGGGACATGGGAAGGAATTGTTCGGGCGAGCAATGACTTCGATCTGGACATCAGGTATCTGCGGCCTGCAGGAGAGACCGAGGCTGAGTACGTTCGTGAGATCGGGAACCTCTATGATGCAGGGTATCGATTGGTCGTAACTCCTGGATTTAAGTTTGAAACTGCGATCTACATCGTACAGGAACGCTATCCTCAGGCAAAGTTTGTGCTCCTTGACGGGTATCCCCATACCGGTGACTGGAATCCGGTGGTGGGAGACAACACCGTGTCGATTTTCTACGCTGAGCATGAGTCAGGCTTCTTGGCAGGTCTGGCAACGGCACTCGAACTTGAGACAGGAGCTGTCGGATTTATCGGCGGCATGGAGATTCCCCCGGTGCAGAAGTTCAACTGGGGATTCCAGCAGGGCATCACGTATGCCAATGCGAATTATGGCACCAACATGACCATGGATTCGAGGAACTTCGTATACCAGGGCTCCTTTGACAACGTCGCAGCAGGGCAGCAGCTTGCAGCATCCATGTACGACCGCGGGGTGAAGGCGATTTTTGCCGCAGCCGGCGGCGTAGGGGTGGGAGCCATCAATGAGGCAAAGGCCAGAGCTGCCACCGGCCAGAATGTATGGATTGTCGGTGTTGATGTCGACCAGTACGATGAAGGAATCTATGCAGCAGGAAAGTCGATCATTCTCACTTCTGCCATGAAGGAGATCGGTAACTCAGCCTATGACATGATCAAGGCAGAGCTCGAAGGAACCTTCCCAGGCGGCCAGATCCTGACGTTTGATGCTTCGAACTACGGAATCGGCATTCCCGATGAAAACCCGAACCTCTCTGCTGAAGTGGAAGCGAAAGTTGCCGAGGTATTCAGAAAGCTACAGACCGGAGAACAGGTTGTCAGTGATGAGCGTGGAAACCTGATCCGGTAGTGATGCAGGTCAGCAAGCGAACACAACGCATGTAAATATGGAGAGCTGTCTCAGAGGGACAGCTCTCCGTGTACCTGGTGACGGGAGGCATTGGACAGATGGAATATGTGGTTGAGATGCTCAATATCAGAAAGGAATTTCCTGGAATTGTTGCAAATGACAATATCACCCTCCAGATAAAACCCCAGGAAGTGCATGCGCTTCTGGGTGAGAACGGGGCTGGGAAATCCACCATCATGAGCATCCTCTTCGGCATCTATCATGCGGATGCCGGTGAGATTAGGGTCAAGGGTAAGAAGGTGACCATCTCGGATCCGAACGATGCCAATGATCTGGGTATCGGCATGGTCCACCAGCACTTCAAGCTGGTGGAAAACTTTACGGTAACAGAGAACATTATTCTGGGTATGGAGGGCGGCCAAATCCTCAACCGCAAGGCGGCGGCAGAAGAGATCAGGAAGCTTTCGGAGAAATTCTCGCTCAAGATTGACCCCAATGCCAAAATTGAGAGCATCTCGGTAGGCATGCAGCAGCGGGTAGAAATCCTCAAGATGCTCTACCGCAAGGCTGAAATACTCATATTTGACGAGCCCACCGGGGTGCTTACCCCGCAGGAGACCCATGAGCTTATGCACATCATGCATGAGCTCATCAAGGAAGGGAAATCGATCATCCTGATTACCCACAAGCTTCGGGAGATCAAGGAGATTGCAGACCGCTGTTCGATCATCAGGAGGGGAAAGCTCGTTGGGGTGGTGGATGTGAAAAAGACCTCCGAAAAAAAAATGGCCTCCATGATGGTTGGGCGCGAGGTCTCCTTCAAGGTTAGCAAGGAAGCCG
>SKXS01000128.1 GCA_007128345.1 Spirochaetia bacterium | reverse complement strand
TTTCTTGGTGCTTCATCCTAGAGGTATGTCACGGTATTGCGGTAAGTTACAGATGCACTATACTGCCAGGATTGCTTCAGAATCGGTACTGCACGTGCATGCCCACCGACAGCTGCATGCGGCCGATGCCGGCCTGGGAAAGGTAGGTTACGGGAGCTTGCTGCTCTTTTGTCATGACCGTATCTGAGCGGGCATCAGGCATGAAGGTGAAATCAGCAGTAAACGCGGCAGTCCAGGGTCCTGATGAATGTCTGACATATGATGCGCCGGTCGAGAATGATACTGCGGGAAACGCGTAGTCCTCAAAGACAGTATCCCGCAGTTTGTGGTGGTCCCTGGCATAGGCTATCGTGGCGGGTGAGAATGAGAATCCCCAGGCTAGCCTTCCTGAGGGCGTATCATGTCCCAGGGAGATTCCCAGATAGGGAATGAGCAGATGCTGCAGATAGTCTATCGCGTTGACACCCCCGAAGGTTCCTTCATAGAATCGAAACGGGGATTCCCCTGCCGGAAGCGGGGGTCCGTCGTAGTAGCCTGAGGGAAGATGTGAGTAGATGTACTCCTGAGCCTGATCAGTCCATTCCCAATAGAGGATGCGTGCCCCTCCATAGAAACCCATGGAGTTCCTTGGCTCAAGGGAGATGCGGAAATCCACTTCCCACGCCTGTGCGATGGTGACGTCGCTTCGGGAATAGTGGGTCCACTGGTACTCCTCTTCTCCGAAGTAGGTGCCGCTGCTGTCCTTGAGCCAGTCATAGTTCGTCATGGAGCCCTGCAGTCCTGCAAGCTTCATTGAGCCTGAAAGGGAGGCTGAGAGGTTCCCAATGAGCATCCGGGAAACACCCAGTTCCCCGAACAGCACCGGAGGTATGTCCCAGAGAAGCTCGCTCATGAGCTGAGATGTGGATGCGCCGTAGTAGACCAGTTCGCGGGCTCTGCCGTAGCGGAGGCTGGTGCCGACCTGAAGAACGGTTTTTGGATCATCCTGAGCAGAGATTGAAATACATACTGACAGCATGATAATGCTCAGCAGAACCTTACTAGTCATGTCACCTACCTTGACAAGAAGGTACCGAGAAATATAGAAAAACGGCAACTATATTGATACGGAAACTACCTGGTTTTTCCCCTGCTGCTTAGCCCGGCTCAGGGCTCTGCCTGCAGCGGCAAGGAGCAGGTTGAGCTCTTCAGGAGACCTGGCTGAGACGACCCCGATGCTGACAGTCAGCTGTACCGAGTCCCAGGAAATTTTTTCTATCGATCGATGCAGCGACAATGCGGCGGTTACGGCGGCCCCCCGGGTCATGCCGGGCATGATGATGACAAACTCATCGCCGCTGAATCGGCCCAGGATGTCCTGCGGACGGGTGCACCGGCGAAGCTCGCTTCCAATGACGGCGATCGCGCGGTCGCCAGCCCGGGTTCCCTGTGCATCATTGAAGGCCTGCATATCGTCAATATCGAGCATGATAAGGGAGACGGGTTCATCGTCTTTGAGCATCTCCTGCCCCAAAGTCAGCAGCGTATCCCGGTTGTGCAGGCCGGTGAGACTGTCAGTTTCTGTCAGCTCCCGGATCTTCTGCAGGAGCTGCTCTCGTTCGGTGCAGTCATTGATGTAGATTATTACCGCAAGGACTTCTCCCGCGGGGGAACGGATGGCTGAGGCATGCACATCGTAGTGTCGGTCAGGGTCCCCCTGAACAGAAAGCTCTTGTGATGATGCATCCTGCTTCGCCAAGTCCGTGATTACCCGGGAGAAGGAGCCAGCCTGCAGGTGCTCCGCCGGTCTGCCCAGGTCCCGTGATGTGATGCCGGTTATCTGTGAAGCCGAGCGGTTGAAATCAAGTATGCGCCCAAGACGGTCGCAGATGAGTATCCCGGTATCCATGCGGTCCAGCACGGTATCCCGGGCCATGGGAATGAATTCCAGAAACCGGTATCTGAACAGCGAGGCGGCAGCGGCAATTCCCGCAATGCTTCCCGCAGCGGCGGTACTGTTCATTCCGGGAATGGGTGCATAACCGAAAAGATGGAAGATAAAAGCGGCAGTCGGCAGCAATAGCGCGAACAGCAGTGCCGATGCCTGGCGTCGGTAGAGGGGATGGACATGCAGCAGTGACCGGAGCAGCACAAACAAAGCCGAAGCACTCACCAGCAGAATGTATGACACATGCATGAAGGAGACCCACTGCCGGTAGTCATAGTCCATCACTGCAGCTGCTGTGATGGAGACGGTACGTTCCGGATTTCCCCAGAACCAGCTGGGTATGGGAATAAACCATATGAAGATGCCCGTTGCCGCCGGTACTGAGGCAAGCAGTACCCAGAGGAGGGGATGTTTCTTCCTGCCGGTATAGGCTAACGCTAAAAAGAGCCATACTGCGGGTATGAAGGCATGAGCAGTCCATTGGATGCGGGCAAAAAGCACCTTGAGTTCCAGGTACTGCGCTGCCACTTCCATGATGACCGCTGCATTCCAGATGAGCACAAGTAACGCCAGCAGGGAGAACACGCGTCCAGGCAGCGTCCTGAGATGTACCAGGCTGTAGGCGAGCACTCCTGCAGATATCAGGAGGGAGGCTGAAAACATCCAAAATGACGGGGTGAAAACCATGGTAAGCTCCTCAAGCCTGCCTTCGATTTACTTTCTCTTGGGAATGGGAAGGTACGGGTAGATCTCTCCGGCAAGGGATTGGATGGACAAGGTCTGAATCCATATGCGGCCGGGACCGGTAAGGGTGGTAAGGAAGAGCCCTTCTCCGCCGAAGAGTATGTTGGTCATCCCTTTAACCCGTTCTATGTCCATCTGCACGGTGGACTCGAACATGACTACCGCTCCAGTTTCCACCTTGATTATCTCACCTCGATCAAGGACCTTGGAAACCACTTCACCGTCTGCTTCAATAAAGGCTGTGCCGCTGCCTTTCAGGTTTTGCATCACCAAGCCTTCTCCTCCGAAAAACGCAGTGCCCAGACGCTTCTGGAATGCTATGTCCAGTTCCACCGAGGCTTCACTGCAGAGAAATGACCGCTTCTGGCAGATCAGTGACTGCTCCCGAACATCGACAGGGATGATGGTTCCCGGGAATGTGTGCCCGAAGGCAATGCGGCTGCCGTCCCGCCGGGCTTCGAAATAGTTGAGGAATCCCGATTCCTGCATGAGCGCGCGCTTAAGCAGTCCCCCGAATCCTCCTGTCATCTTGGTCTTCATATCTATGGTCGTGTCCATCCACTTCATGGCTCCTGACTGGCACACCACAACTTCTCCGGCTGCGCACACCATTTCAAGCAGCGGCATGGTAGTTCCGTGTATTTCGTATGTCATGTATTATATCCTCCTGAGCAGTACTTTTTCTGTGCACGCTATTGTATCACTGAAGCGTGGAGTGCACCAGCAAGTATGCAAATTATTGTGAATATTTGCTCAATCCATCCTGATGGATTATCCGAGGGCGTATGTCATTTTTCCAGGGAATGCCCTATACTGTGTGTACAGTGAAAACCAAAAAGGAGATGCCCATGCGTATAGCGGTGATCTACGAATCCTATTTCGGCAATACGGAACAGGCGGCCGAAGCGATCGGAGAAGTATTAAAGCGCTTCGGGGAAACTGAAGTGAAGCGCGCAGCAGTCGTGAGGCCGGACCAGCTGAAAGGCTGGGATCTGATCGTCTTCGGTTCCCCTACGAGGAAATTCACAGCAGCTCCTTCTGTGAAGACTCTCATCAGGAGGATGCCCCGGGGAAGCCTTACGGGAGTACGGACTGCTGTATTTGATACCAGGATTGATGTCTCAAAAGTCAGTTCGGGTTTCCTGAAACGGCTGATCTCGATCTTCGGCTATGGCGCGGAGAAAATCCAAACGCTCCTTGCGTCTCGAGGGGCCGTGTCCGTATCGCCGCCGCAGTGGTTCTACGTTTCGGGAACCCAGGGACCGCTGAGTGAAGGAGAGCTTGATCACGCATCGGCCTGGGCTCAGACCCTTGTCAGCTCTTGACGGTAGCTGTGTTCCTCCTGCTGAGCAGGTCCAAAGATAAGGAGTGAAGATCATGAAGGAAGCGGTCACATGGGAGCACGGCGAGCTCTACCTGCTTGACCAGACGAAGCTGCCTGGTGAGGTGGTTGTGGAACGCCAGGCAACGGCAGCGCAGGTGCAGGATTCCATCAGGCAGCTCAAAGTACGGGGTGCGCCGGCACTGGGCATCGCCGGTGCGTATGGACTTCTGGTGGGAATGCGGGATTCCCGGGAAGTATCGAAGCAGATGTTTATGGATCTTCTTCAGGAGCACGCGCGACGAACAGAATCCACGAGACCAACGGCGGTAAATCTTGGATGGGCATTGAAGCGCATGGTGAGGACCGCCGAGCAGGCATATGACCAGGCGGCAGATTCATCGGAACTCTATGATATCCTCGAGCAGGAAGCTGTACGTATACACGAGGAGGACAGGCAGATTAACCGGAACATAGCTCGCCATGGGCTGGGGCTTATCAGGGAGGGGATGGGGGTGCTCACCCACTGCAACGCGGGAGCTTTGGCAACCTCTGTGCTGGGAACGGCCACAGCGCCCCTTTATGCGGCCCATGAAAAGGGAATTAAGTTTTCTGTCTATGTCGATGAAACCCGTCCCCTGCTGCAGGGGTCCCGGCTGACTGCATGGGAACTCATGCAGGCGGGTATTGAGGTTATCCTCATCACCGACAGCATGGCTGCAGCAATGATGGCCGAGGGAAACATACAGCTTGTCATTGTCGGTACCGACCGTGTGG
The DNA here is from genome assembly GCA_007128345.1 of Spirochaetia bacterium. Classification (GTDB taxonomy): domain Bacteria; phylum Spirochaetota; class Spirochaetia; order PWKH01; family PWKH01; genus SKXS01. The sequence continues at coordinate 4,764 of SKXS01000128.1, read as the reverse complement.
CGGCTAATGGGGATGTTGCCAACAAGATCGGCACCTTAGGTACTGCTGTACTGGCAAAACACTTCGGCATACCCTTCTACGTAGCGTGTCCGTCCTCCACCATCGACCTTGAAACCCCCTCAGGCAGCATGATCATCATAGAGGAGCGGGGGACGGAGGAGGTGACCCATTTCGGGCTGCGTAAGACCGCCCCTGACGGGGTGCGGGTGCGCAATCCTGCTTTTGACGTGACCCCCCATGAACTGGTGACAGGGATAATAACCGACCGCGGCATTATGCAAGCTCCCTACAGTGGACGCCTGCGTGAACTCTTCGGAGGGTGATAGTTTTTGATTACAGGCTTAGCAGGAGGCCAGAATTGCATAGTAGAGTTCAGCTGCCTTGATAAGCTGATCGCTGAAGACTGACTCATCTTCCCTGTGGGCTTTCTCAAGGGTGCCGGGTCCCAGGATGACCGGACGTACGCCGCTGTCCCAGAAGATGATGGCGTCTGAGTCGCTGGGAAACAGCGAAGGCTTCCAGGGCAGTCCGCATGAAGTAAATACATCCTTGAGCATCTGGACCATAGGACCCTTTTCCGGGAGCGAATAGCCTGAGCGGATGGTGGTGATGTTCAGGATCTCTTCAACATCTTCATCGGGAAAGAGCTCCCGAATAAATTCCTCCACATCATAGATAACCGTGCCGGCAGGATAGTGGGGAGGCATGTGCAGGTCAAGCCAGGCCTCGCAGTAGTCGGGGACCACAAAACCTGAACGTGTGCTGAAGACATCCCTGATGTTGAAGATGATGTCCTTTTTCTCGGCCTGGAGGTAGTCGGTGAGTTTCAGCAGGGCACCGAGCATAGCATGCACCGCGTTGACCTCCTGCCTGGCCATGGATGCGTGCATGCGTGTGCCCCTGGTGGTCAGGTTGGCCTCAATATATCCGTAGTGGCTGAAACAGGGCAGCAGTTCCGTCGGTTCACCCACAACGGCCCAGGTGAAGCGGTAGTCCTCCAGGAGCCGTGAAGTACCGTCACCGGTTTCCTCTTCTCCCACTACCAGGGCAAGGGCAGCATCGGGAAGCTTTCCGGTATCTTCCAGGTAGGCGTGAAATGCCTCGATCATGGCGGCACACCCGCCCTTCATGTCGCTGGTGCCGAGCCCGTAAAGCTCGCCGTCTTCAATATAGCACTCGTAATTATCGTAGTCAGATGCGGCGACGGTATCCACATGCCCATTCAGGCACAATACGGGAGCATCACTCTCGGGCATGATAAGCACGTTCTGCCGGTCCTTTTCAACTTCCTGCAGTTCAGACCTGAATCCAGCGCTTTTCAGGTACCCGTCAATGAAGGTAACTACCTCGAGTTCCTTGCCCGTCGGGCTGTATATGTTCACCAGGGATTCGGTAAGCTTGAGCAGGCGGTCAGGCTGGACAGGCATGAGTCAACTCTCCTTACGTGTGTGGTGCTTCCTGATTTCAGAGTTGAGGTCAAGGGAGAGGTAGATATGATCCTGCTGGTCGCCGAACCCCTTGCTGGTGAAGAAATCGATAGCCTGGTAGTTGTCCGCCTGGGTATCTACTATAATCATGCTGACCTGCTCTTTTATCATGAGCTCCTTGAAGGCATCGTAGAGCCTTGTCGCAACTCCTATACCTCCGTATTCCCGGTCAACACCGGTCCATACGAGGTACCCGTACTTACGCTTCTTGGTCTTCTCTATGACGGTACCCAGGAGAAACCCCACCAGCTTGCTGTCGGCGAAGGCGCTCAGGCAGTACTCTGAACTGGAATGGTAGAAGTCTATGATCTCGTATTCATCCCAGATGCGGTAGAGGTTGGGGAATGTTTTCAGGGTGAATAGCTTTTCTCCCAGGTGGAAGGCAGGAGCAAGATCATCTATCTCCATGTGCCTTATCCTGATGTCTGTATCGTTATTCTTTCTTCCTTCAGGTTTTTTCGTCTTCAGACCGGGTCCATCTGCAGTGCACATATACTCCTCTTTTCACTTCAATAATATGTGGGAGAGATGCCCTGTGTCAAGCTGATGTGCCTGCATCGGAGTCAGGTCCGGCTAGTCTGAAACTACCTGGTTTCTGCCCCGTTCCTTGGCGATATAGAGGAACTTGTCGGCTATCTTGATCAGTTCGTACTCGCTTGCGCACTCATATTCAGGATATGAAACCGCTCCGGTGCTTATGGTCACCCTGATCTGGGATTCCCCCATCTGAATGACGCTCTCTTCAACCATATGGCGCAGCCGTTCAGCTATGAAGATGCAGTCCTTCTTGGATGCTCCGGGCAGGATCACCATGAACTCCTCCCCTCCGTACCTGACGGCGAAGTCTCCCTTCCTGATGGCCATAGAGCTGATTTTTGCGAGATTCACCAGCACTCTGTCGCCTACCGTGTGCCCGTAGGTATCATTGACCCGCTTAAAGTGGTCTATGTCAAACATGATTAAAGCGACAGGAAGCTTAGTCCTGACGGCCCGGCTGAACTCTTCGTTGAGGCGCATCATTCCGAAGCGGCGGTTGTAGAGCCCGGTAAGGGGATCGTTAGCAGCCAGTTTCTGCAGCTGATCGTAGGTGATGGCGTTATTAAGCGCGAGCGAGAGGCTCCGGGTAAAAAGCTCCAGGGTATGGAGCACCTGCGTGTCCACCGGTCTGCTTGAAGCTATGAGGAGCATACCGAGGGATACCTCCTTATGGAGGATCGGTACGGCTGTAATTTCCCGGGGACGGAAATTCACGAGCATTCCGTCTATGGCCAGGGATTCATCGAGAATGATGCGGCGGGGATCGGATCCCTCCATAACTTTCCAGAGATTCTGGTTCTTCAGCAGCTCGGCGCCGTCGCTGATACCGTAGGAGCTGGAAATCTCAAGTTCACCGCCCCGCTCTATGATGATAACTCCCGCTTCCGCCTGCAGGTATGCAAGCAGATGGGAGAGGGCATGTTTGGTGAGGGATTCCAGTTCCAGCTGAGAGGCGAGCATGGCGGTAAAATCCCTGACTGCAGCCTCGGCAGCTATGGAATTCGAGAGTGCAGCCACCAGGCTGTTGAAACTCCTTGCACTCTCTCCCAGTTCATCTTCAGAGTCCACAGGAAGCCTGCACGTTTCATCAGTGCAGTCCTCCAGATCAGAAATGCTCCTGGCGCTGCTGAGCTTATGTTCTATATATTTCATCTTCCCGGACAGGGAGGAGATGCGCCTGCCTACCACGGACCGTGCGATCAGGATGTTCATGGCGCCGACCAGGATACCTGCGGCTATGCAGCTGAGCACAAAAGGTAAGGTCAGGATGTAATGCCGGGGAATACCGATGAAGAGCATGAAAAAGGGGAAGATAATGCCGATAATAAGGCCGAAGCCCATCATGAACAGTGCCAGATCGGTAAAAACCTTACGGGTCAGTCTCATAGTATAATTATTCCTCCTGTGCTGCTGTCACTGAAGTATATGTTACGGAGCTCGCTTTTACAACGGATTTATCACTTCCTAAAGAAAGTTTGTGCGGAAGCACCTTGACGTACTTACCTATTCACATCATTAATAGGGGACCATACAGGTACTGATACGGAGAGTATTGATGAGTGAACGAGTGCTGGTCATCGTAGAGTCGCCCACCAAGGCAAGGACTATTCGAAAATTTCTGCCCAAGAATTATATCGTGGAAGCAAGCGTCGGGCACGTGCGCGACCTGCCCCAGAATGCGTCAGAGATTCCTGCAGCATACAAGCAGGAGAAATGGGCGAGTTTGGGAATAGATGTGGAGCATGACTTCGCTCCGCTCTATGTCACTCCCAAAGGTAAGGGCAAGGTAATCCGTAATCTCAAGCAGCAGCTCAAGGAGGCCGATCGGCTCCTCCTGGCAACGGACGAGGACCGGGAAGGTGAAAGCATTTCGTGGCATCTGGTGCAGCTGCTTAAACCCAAAGTGCCTGTGCAGCGGATGGTGTTCCATGAAATAACCCGCCGTGCCATCGAGTATTCACTTGAGCACGGCAGAGATATCGCCATGAACCTGGTCAATGCCCAGGAAGCCAGGAGAATACTGGACCGTCTCTACGGTTATACGCTCTCTCCCCTGATCTGGAAGAAGATAGCCTACGGGCTTTCTGCAGGACGCGTACAGTCTCCAGGGTTGAGGCTCATTGTGGATCGGGAGCGGGAGCGCATTGCTTTTACCAGATCTGTCTACTGGGATGCGCTGGCCGAAGTTGCCCGTAAGGGTGACCAGGAATCCTTCGAGGCACGCCTTGAATCGGTTGACGGAAAGCGTGTGGCCGGAAGCAAGGATTTTCATTCGACTACGGGAGCGTTTTCCGGCAAGGCCCTTCTGCTTGGTGAGCAGGAGGTAAAGGATCTCCTGGAAGAAATTTCAGGTGAGCAGTGGCGGGTGGAATCGGTTACGCAGAAGGAGATCAGAACACGTCCGGCCCCTCCGTTCATCACCTCAACGCTGCAGCAGGAGGGCAACCGCAAGCTGCGTCTCTCGGCAAGGGAGACCATGCGTACCGCCCAGCACCTCTATGAACAAGGGTTCATTACCTACATGCGGACCGATTCTCCCGCACTCAGCAAGGATGGGATTGCTTCTGCCCGTGAGTCAGTAAAGGAGCACTTCGGCGAGCGCTACCTTTCCCGGGAAGCACGGCAGTACGCAGCAAAGTCCCGGGGTGCCCAGGAGGCTCATGAGGCGATCCGTCCGGCGGGAGAGAGTTTCCGCCATCCCAGCCAGACAGGGCTCACTGGGCGTGAGCTTGCCCTCTAT
>SKXS01000119.1 GCA_007128345.1 Spirochaetia bacterium | reverse complement strand
GCATGTAAACCCGGAACTTGTGGGCAACGAGCGCCGCCTGCTCATGAGCGAAGTGGCAGGAAGAAGCATGGTACTCAAGCGCATCCAGAAGGTTTCACCGGAACTGACCAAGGATTCTCCGCAGACCAAGGAGATCATTGAGCGGCTCAAGGAGATGGAAAAGGAGGGCTACCAGTTCGAAGGCGCGGAAAGCTCCTTTGATATGGTCATCCGCAAGCACCTGGGCAAGTACCGTCCGTTCTTCGAGCTTGATCACTTCAGGATCATCGGGGAACATCCCACGGATGATCAGAATACCAGCAACGCGGCGATTTTGAAAATCAAGGTGGACGGCACTGAGGAGATAACCGCAGCCCAGGGAGACGGGCCGGTGAATGCCCTCGACAAAGCCCTGCGCAAAGCCCTGGAGGTATTCTACCCGTCCCTGAAGAGCGTCCACCTGACGGACTACAAGGTGCGAGTGCTGGACTCCAGGGAGGCCACCGCATCCCGGGTACGGGTGCTCATTGAGTCCACCGACGGGGACGACTCATGGACCACGGTAGGGGTATCCACGGATATCATAGAGGCGAGCTGGATTGCCCTGGTGGATTCTATGGACTATAAACTGCTCAAAGAGATAGAGCGGAAAATGAGTGCCTACTTTTAACAAGGAGCCGTAAGATATGGGAATGACTATGACGCAGAAAATTCTGGCAGCACACGCAGGGAAACAGGAGGTCAGAGCCGGACAGCTCATCCTAGCTGAAGTCGACATGGTGCTCGGCAATGACATAACCGCACCGGTTGCTGTCAGGGAATTTGAGAAGATTGGCATCGACAAGGTGTTTGATACCGCAAAAGTAGCAATTGTGCCGGATCACTTTACTCCCAACAAGGATATTAAGAGCGCTGAACAGTGCAAGATGATCAGGGAGTTCTCAAAGCGGCAGGGGATTGAGCACTATTTTGAGATAGGGGAAATGGGAATTGAGCATGCGCTGCTGCCTGAAAAGGGGCTGGTCGCAGCCGGTGAAGTAGTCATCGGGGCCGATTCACATACCTGCACATACGGAGCTTTGGGCGCCTTCTCCACCGGGGTGGGCAGCACGGACATGGCTGCGGGCATGGCTGTCGGGAAGGCATGGTTCAAGGTTCCCCCCGCGATCAAGTTCACCCTCACGGGGAAGCCGTCGCAATGGGTCAGCGGGAAGGACATCATCCTCCATATCATCGGGATGATCGGCGTTGACGGCGCTCTCTACAGCTCCATGGAATTTGCCGGGGACGGCATCGCCCACCTCTCCATGGACGACCGGTTTACCATGGCCAACATGGCCATAGAGGCGGGAGCAAAGAACGGCATATTCCCTGTGGATCACAAGACCATCAGCTACCTGGCTGAGCATGCGGACCGTTCCTACACCGCGTACGCGCCTGACGATGATGCCGAGTATGTCCGGGAGTATGTCATTGACCTCGCATCGCTTCGCCCCACCGTCTCCTTCCCCCACCTCCCGGATAACACCCGGACCATTGACGAGGTTGGGGATGTGCCGATTGACCAGGTAGTCATCGGGTCGTGCACTAACGGGCGGATTGAGGATCTGCGCATTGCCGCTTCGATCCTCAAGGGGAGGAAGGCTGCCAAGGGCATGCGGCTCATCATATTCCCCGCCACCCAGAAGATCTGGAAGCAGGCACTCCAGGAGGGACTCCTGGAGATCTTCGTGGATGCCGGCGCGGCGGTGAGCACGCCGACCTGCGGTCCATGCCTGGGCGGGCACATGGGCATCCTGGCGGAAGGTGAGCGGGCAGTGGCCACCACCAACCGGAACTTTGTAGGCCGTATGGGCCATCCCAAGTCGGAGGTCTATCTCGCAAGCCCCGCGGTAGCGGCAGCTTCCGCGCTCACCGGGAAGATCACCGGACCGGACGCACTGGATCATACTATAGGGAGGAACCAAGCCGATGAAAGCTAAAGGAAGCGTATTTCGCTACGGCGACAATGTGGATACCGACGTCATTATACCTGCACGGTACCTGAACACCTCCGACCCTAAGGAGCTGGCCCAGCACTGTATGGAGGATATCGACGAAGCCTTCATCACCCAGGTCAAGAAGGGAGACATCATCGTTGCAGATAAAAACTTCGGGTGCGGTTCATCCCGCGAGCACGCACCGATAGCCATCAAGGCTTCGGGAATATCGTGCGTTATTGCCTGCACCTTTGCCCGTATATTCTACCGCAACGCGCTGAACATCGGGCTTCCGATCCTGGAGTGCCCTGAAGCTGCTTCGGGGATAGCCTCCGGGGATGAGGTGGAGGTTGACTTTGACACCGGTACCATCACCAACTTGAGCACGCAGGAGAGCTGGAAGGCCGAACCCTTCCCCGAGTTCATGCAGGAGCTCATCAAGGCGGACGGACTGATACACTACATCAGGCAGGGAGGTATGGATTAATGGACTACCGCATCACGATCATACCCGGTGACGGCATCGGACCTGATATCGCTGAGCAGGCGAAGCGCGTTCTTGAACAGGTGGGAACGGTGTTCGGTCATACCTTCACCTGCACCTCAGTACTGGCAGGAGGGGCTGCATACGATGCGACAGGACACCCGCTGCCGGCTGACACCGTCTGCGCATGCACGCAAAGCGATGCCGTGCTGCTGGCTGCTGTGGGCGGACCTGCGTGGGATACCCTTCCCGGGCACCTGAGACCTGAAGCCGCCCTGCTTGGCCTGCGGGCCCAGTTGGGGCTTTTCGCTAACCTCCGTCCCGCAATCATGTATCCCCAGCTTTCAGAGGCCTGTCCGATCAAGCCTTCGGTCATCGGCAGCAGCCTGGACATCATGGTGGTCCGGGAACTCACCGGGGGCATCTACTTCGGCGAACGGGGACAGAGGACCCTGGCAGACGGGACGGTGCAGGCATATGACACCATGAGCTATCGTGAGGACGAGGTGGAGCGCATCGCCCGCAGGGCATTCGACATCGCCATGCTTCGCGGCAGGCGGGTGACCAGCGTGGACAAGGCAAATATCCTTGAGAGTTCACGGTTATGGCGGGAAGTGGTGACACGCGTATCCCGGGATTATCCCGAGGTTGAGCTCTCACACATGTATGTGGACAATGCCGCGATGCAGCTGGTCTGGAATCCTTCACAGTTTGATGTGATTGTAACGACCAACATGTTCGGCGACATCCTCTCCGACGAGGCAAGCATGATCACCGGATCAATCGGCATGCTGCCCTCAGCAAGTCTGGGCGGCGGAAGCTTGGGTATGTACGAACCTATCCACGGCTCAGCCCCCGACATTGCGGGGACGGACATGGCAAACCCCATCGCAATGGTCCTTTCTGCAGCCTTGATGCTCCGCTACTCGCTGGGGCTTTCCCGGGAAGCGGAAGCGGTGGAACAGGCAGTGTCCCAGGTACTTGACGGATCATGGCGTACCAGGGATATCATGAGTGAAGGGATGACCCTGGTGGGAACACGTGAAATGGGCCGTCTCATAGAGACATACATTACGAGGGGGTAGGAGATGACTAGAGAGCAGTTGATCTATATTGACGGGAACTGGTACACCAAGGACGCTGCGAAGATTTCGGTGTTTGATCACGGCCTGCTGTACGGTGACGGGATATTCGAAGGAATTCGCGCCTATGACGGCTATGTATTCAAGCTGGATGAGCATGTGGACAGGCTCTTTGATGCAGCACGGGCGATCTCCCTCACCGTACCCGCGGACAAGCAGGAGGTGAAGGATGTGGTGATCCAGGCATGCCGGAAGAACGGCATCACCGACGGGTACATCCGGCTGGTGGTCACCCGGGGAAAGGGAGACCTGGGCCTCTCGCCAACCAAGTGTCCCCAGGCATCGATGATCTGCATCGCGGCAACCATAGCGCTCTACCCGCCGGAGTTCTACGACATCGGCCTGAAGGTTGTTACCGCTGTGCAGCGGAGAAACAAGGCGACCATCATAGATCCCCAGATCAAGTCCCTCAACTACCTGAACAACGTACTGGCCCGCATTGAGGCGGACAAGCAGGGAGCCCCGGAGGCGCTCATGCTCACCGAGGAGGGTCTGGTGGCCGAGTGCACCGGAGACAATATCTTCATCATCAAAAATAACGTCATCTGGACCCCTCCAACCTACCTGGGCATTCTTGACGGAATTACCCGGAGCACCGTGATTGCGTTAGCCAAAGAGCGGGGGTACGAGGTAACAGAACGCCCGTTCACGCTCTATAACGTCTACAGCGCTGATGAGATATTTTTAACCGGGACAGCAGCGGAGATCATCGCTGTGACCCTGGTGGATGACCGGGTGATTGGAACCGGCAAGGCCGGGCCTGTTACTGCAGAGCTGCTCAAGGCCTTCCATGCATATACAAAAGGACAGGGAGCAAAAATATGAGAAGTGACAGGGTCAAGGCAGGATTAGATCGTGCCCCCCATCGATCGCTTTTAAAGGCCCTCGGACTGACGGACTGGGAGATTGCTTCCCCCCTCATTGGGGTGGTGAACTCCGCCAACGGCATAGTCCCCGGCCATGTGCATCTCCAGAGGATATGTGAGGCAGTCAAGGCGGGTATCCGATTCGGCGGGGGAACCCCCATCGAGTTCCCCTCCATAGCGGTGTGTGACGGCATCTCCATGGGACATGAAGGCATGCGGTACTCTCTGGCCAGCCGTGAACTCATTGCTGATTCCATCGAGTCCATGGCACTTGCCCACAGTTTTGATGCCCTGGTGATGATTCCCAACTGCGACAAGGTAGTGCCGGGAATGCTCATGGCCGCAGCCCGGGTCAACATCCCGACGGTTGTGGTCAGCGGCGGACCCATGCTCGCAGGGAAAGACCGCACGGGAAAAGCAGTAAGCCTCTCAAGCATGTTTGAGGCCGTGGGGGCCGTCAATGCAGGCACCATGAGCGAGGAGGAGCTGAGCGATCTGGAGCAGTCAGCATGTCCGACCTGCGGTTCCTGTGCGGGAATGTTCACCGCCAACAGCATGAACTGCCTCTCCGAGGCCCTCGGCCTCGCTCTCCCCGGCAACGGCACTATCCTTGCGGTGGCATCTGATCGGGACCGGCTGGCAAAGGAGGCCGGCAGGCAGGTCATGGAGGTACTCAAAAGGGATATCAGGCCGAGGGACATCCTTACACCGCAGGCCTTTGCCAATGCCCTGGCAGTTGACATGGCATTGGGATGCAGCACCAACAGCATGCTCCATATCCCGGCGATTGCCAAGGAGGCGGGGGTGCCCATGGACCTCAGCCTCATCAATGAGATCAGTTCCCGGACGCCCAACCTCTGCCACCTCTCACCGGCAGGTCCGTACCATATAGAGGACCTCCATGAAGCAGGAGGCGTCAGTGCAGTTATGGCAGAACTTTCCCGGGGGGGCATCCTCAACCTGGATGTGATGACAGTTTCCGGGAAAACCCTGGGCGAAATAATTGCCTCCTCCAAGAACCGAAACCCCCAAGTCATCAGGCCGTGGGATGATCCCTGGAGTACAACAGGGGGTATAGCGGTGCTCACCGGAAGCCTTGCCCCTAGAGGTGCAGTAGTCAAGCGGTCGGCTGTTGCCCCTGAGATGCTCAGACACTCGGGACCTGCCCGAGTATTTGAGTGTGAGGAGGACGCTGTCAAGGCAATTACCGAAGGAAAGATCAATCGGGGGGATGTGATCATCATCCGCTACGAAGGGCCCAAGGGAGGTCCGGGAATGCGGGAGATGCTTGCTCCCACGTCCTCAATTGCAGGGATGGGACTGGACCGGCATGTGGCGCTTATCACAGATGGGCGGTTCAGCGGGGCCACCCGGGGAGCCGCCATCGGACATGTCTCTCCCGAGGCTGCAGCAGGGGGCCCGATAGGACTTATAGAGGAGGGAGATGCAATCTCCATCGATATTGAGGGGGGAAGACTGGAAATCCAGGTCCCTGAAGCGGAACTTGCCGAAAGGAGGGAACGCTTCATCCCCAGAGAACCACGGGTGCCGGGAGGGTATCTGGGGAGGTACGCACGACTGGTTACCTCCGCCGATACCGGGGCGGTGCTAGAGTAACAAAGAGGAGTAATCTATGAAGTTAACTGGAGCGCAGATTTTCATTGAATGCCTGAAGGAACAAAAAGTCGATACCGTATTCGGATTTCCCGGAGGATCGGTGCTCAATATCTATGATGAGCTCTATCGGCATCAGGACGAAATCAGGCACATTCTTACATCCCACGAACAGGGCGCGGCGCATGCTGCCGACGGGTATGCCCGGGCCACCGGGAAAGTGGGGGTATGCATAGCCACATCCGGACCGGGAGCCACCAACCTGGTTACCGGGATTGCCGCGGCGTACATGGACTCTGTGCCCATGGTTGCCTTCACGGGGAACGTGCCGCTGTCGCTTCTGGGCAAGGACAGTTTCCAGGAAGTAGACATTGCGGGCATTACCATGCCTGTCACCAAGCACAACTACATTGTAAAGGATGTCACCAAGCTCGGCGACATCATCAGGGAAGCATTCTACATTGCCCGGGAGGGGCGTCCCGGTCCGGTACTTATCGACATACCCAAGGATATCACCACATCCAGCGCGGAATATACCTACTGTGCTCCCCGGGAAATAATCAGGGATACCGGCCGCTTCGGTGATGACGACATTGCCAGGGCCGTGTCGATAATCCAGCAGTCGAAGCGTCCCTATATCTATGCCGGGGGAGGGGTGACCAACTCTGACGCCTCCAAGGAACTGCTTGCCTTTGCGGAACTGATCAAGGCTCCCGTCGGCTGCAGCCTCATGGGGCAGAGCTGCTTTCCTGCGTATCATGAACAGTATACAGGAATGATCGGCATGCACGGTACTAAGGTGTCAAACATGGCGGTGTCTGAAAGCGATCTCCTTATTGTAGTGGGGGCGAGGTTCAGCGACCGGGTGGTCTCAAAGGCCGACCGGTTTGCCCGTAAGGCAAAGATCCTCCACATAGACATTGATCCGGCGGAAATCAACAAGAACATCCAGACCTACCACCATATACTTGGTGACGTGAAGGTGATCCTAACCCAGCTGACCAAGAACCTGGAACCAAAGGACCGTGCGAAATGGATTGACCAGATAGTGCGGTGGAAGCAGGAATACCCGCTGCGGGTTACCGGGCATAACCGAAGGGCAAAGGACATTATTGAGACGCTGAGCGAACTTACAGATCACCGGGCAATTATTACCACCGAAGTGGGTCAGCACCAGATATGGGCCGCACAGTACTACGGCTACTACCTTCCCAGGTCCTTCATCTCCTCGGGAGGCCTTGGCGCCATGGGGTTCGGTACAGGAGCATCAATCGGGGCAAAGCTGGGACGGCCTGACAGGAAGGTGGTGAACATAGCCGGCGACGGGAGTTTCAGGATGAACTGCAACGAAGTGGCTACCGCGGCACACTACCGGATTCCCATAGTTGTCCTCATTATGAACAATAAGACCCTCGGCATGGTCCGCCAGTGGCAGACCCTCTTCTTTGATAAGCGCTATTCACAGACGGACCTGGACCACCTGATTGACTGGGTCAAACTTGCAGAAGCCTTCAGCGCGGTAGGCTACAGACTGCCTATGGACGGGGACATTAAGACGGTGCTTGAAAAGGCGCTGTCGGAGACGGACCGGCCTGTGGTGGTTGACTGTGAGATACCCAGGGACGACAAGGTACTGCCCATGGTGCCTCCGGGCGCAGCTATTGAAGATTTAATCCTGGAACTTGATCTGGAGAATTGATGGAGATACTGGCTGTAAAAACCTGAAAATTTTGAGAAAAAGAGTATTCACTTTTTCCTCAGGAGTGTTACAATGCGGTATCTTACTATTCTCTCAGGAGGGAGCCATGGATTCGTATTGGAGCGGGTACCTAACGAGTGGTTCTGACGATGATGAGTTTGACTGGAGTGATTTTGACAGTGATGATGACTATGATATTGATGACGAAGACTATGACGATGAAGATGAAGATGACCTCGAAGAAGAGTATGAAGAAGATGCCTTTGAGTGGGAGGGATGAGCGGCGAAAAATTCGTTGAAGCAAGCTCACATAGCAGGCAAGATACAGCCCCGGATTGTTACCTCCGGGGCTGTTTCTATGTACATAACCGTGTCACTTGTTACTATTTCAGGTAGATGTCCTTCAGCGGGTGGAATCCCATATTGTTCGGATGCCAGCCGCCCCATGCAGACGTATCAATAAGGTTCACGCTGGAGTATGAGTACAACGGCGTACGTCCCGCATCAAGCACCTCAAAAATTCTCTGGGCTTCTGCAAGCGCCTGCACGCGCGCGTCACCCTCGGCCATTCCTGCCCGCTGAATATGCTTCTGCAGTTCAGCTGCCAGGTAGGGCAGACGGAAATAGTCATCTCTTCCACTGAGGTCCTTATCACGGGGAACCATGGTAATCCAGTCCACTTCTCCAAACGTATACAGCTCGTATGCGAGGGACGGATCAGCAATAGTCATGAATATGACTTCATCGAGGAAGACATTCTGTGCATCCCAGTAGCCGCTGTTCGGCTTAAGTTCAAGCACGAAATTGGGTATCCATTCAGTCACCTTGAAGGGGCCGTTGACCACAAGCTTATCCAGGTCGGTCCATGCGCGGCCGTGACGCTCTATGGCGTGGACAGGTACTACAGAGAAGGCGAAGTGCGGAAGCACCTCTGCAAAGTAGGGCATGCCCGCTGTAAGCTCAACCTGGAACGTGCGGTCATCGAGAGCCTTGATCTGCACCGCATCAGCCTCAGCCTCACCCATGTAGAACTCCTCGGCTCCTTCTATGATGCCGAGATACCATCCAGTGGGGGAGTTGGTAGCGGGAGCCAGGGCACGCAGCCATGAGTCCACTACGGTCTGTGCGGTTATGGCAGTGCCGTCACTCCATGATGCCTCTCTGAGGTGGAATGTAAACACCTTCCCGTCTTCCGTCATAGTCCATGATTCAGCCAGTCCCGGTACTGCTCGTCCGGTCATGGGGTCATATGCGAGGAGTCCTTCAAACAGCACCTGGCTGACTGAAAAATCAGCTGCGGTTGCTGCATGATGCGGATCCAAGGTTCCGGGGTCGGCATCAAGTGCGACCCAGAACGTTCCGCCGGTCGGTTCGGCTGGTCTATCAGGATCGACGGACTTTTCTCGGGTTATGTCAATTGTTTCTACTACAACTGGCACTTCCTCAACAACCACAGGCGGCTCCGGCTCAGGTTCGGGCTCAGGAGGAGGCGGTGGTGGTGGAGGCGGTGTGACAGGTTCCTCCACAGGAGGCGTGACAGGAGGAGCAGGCTCTTCTCTTCTGCAGGAAGTAAGGAAGAGGCCCGTAACAAGTATGACACAGAAAAGAACAGTCAAAAGTTTCTTCATATCATCTGTCTCCTTAATAGTAATTTGAAATTCCTCATGGTATAGATTATGATATATATGTGAAATACGCAAGGTGCAAACAAATATTTTTTCTGCATCATACGCAATGTTGAACAGCTAATACCAGTATACCACACTTTATGGGCAAATGGCTGTAAAAAATTCCTGTCAGGCATATCTTTTTTGCATATTCCTGATGTG
>SKXS01000077.1 GCA_007128345.1 Spirochaetia bacterium | reverse complement strand
TATTACCTTCCGGTGTTGCAATAAGATCCTCAAAATCCATGTTTTGTTTCAATTCAATAACCTTTAAGATTCTTTGAGAGTACAGCTGAGATAAGTTATCAGGTGTAATTTCTGCCAATGTTTTGCCGATTATTTCAAATACAGAATAATTCATAAAAGCTGCGAATGCTTTATTAGCATGTACAATTATATTTTCATTACTGATTACACATATAAACTGCGGACTGTTGTCAAGTATGGCCTGTAGACTTTTAAAAAGAATAGAGTAATCATTCTTTATTATAGCTTTCTGTTTTACAGCTTTTTTCAATTCTGAAATATTTCTGGAAGTAAATACTATTCCTGTCAGATTACCATCACTGTCTCTTATTTTTTTTCCTGTTGTTTCAAGTTCAATATAATTACCATCAGCAGTCAGGTATTTAAACTCTCTTTTTTCGATATCACATTTGCCACTGATAAAACTGTAAAAGTCTGATTCAATTCCGGATTTGTCTTCAGGATGTACCAGCTCCAGAATATTTCTTCCGATAAGTGAATCAAGGTCATAGCCTAATACTGTGTGTGAGGCATTAACAAATTGAATATTTCCATTTTGATCAGCAAAAGATACTAAATCAGATATATTATCTAAAATAGACGGATAAACATTTTCCAGATTTTTATTGACGCCCATTTATGCCTTTAGAAAAATAATTTTATTAGACTTTTCTGAATAGTTTTTCTTTTTTTAAACTTACTTTTAAAATTAATTGAACAGCTGCCGGGATATTTTAGTCACTTCCTGAATGATTCACGCTTTTGCTGCTTGAGCCTCTGTTTTCCGGCCGTAACAGCAACTGCTTTAGAAATATAAAATAGAGCCACCTGTCAGATTCGAACTGACGACCCCGAGATTACAAGTCACGTGCTCTGGCCAGCTGAGCTAAGGTGGCGTCTTTCGTGTACCGAACATACATGAAAGACTATGTTTGTGTCAAGCAATTGACCTCTCAGATGTGAAAAACTCCTGGAGCAAAAAATCTAAGAAAATCTATGAGATGATCAGCAGAACATACCAAGGATGAATTTTTTTTCGCAGATGAAAAAACAAGGACAGTCAGGTATTAAGCCGGAATTGTTCACTTTGCATCATCCCCAGCCAAACTTGTATATACACATCAGCATACCTCTGGGCATGCGTGGGTGCTGCCTCTCTTCTGTGGATCTGAAAAAATTACTTTTTAAAAAGAAAATCATACAAAAGTACCAAAGATCACAGCAGAGTCATACCGTATTCCCTTTGCTCCAGGATAGAATAATTACAATAGGAGGATTCCATGACATATCATACCCTGGCGATTTCACAGCCGAACGAACTGACATTTGGACGTGTAGTATACCCGGTCACGACACCGAGAGGACTGGTCATAGGAGGGGGGACCGTGTATCCCGAACTGAACTTCACGCTTCCCCCCATGTCCATCACTCCTGACACCCGTGAGGAGGTGCTCACCCACTATCGGGAAATCATCTCGTCTGCCCTAGAACGCGCGGCTGCCCTGTACCAGGAAGGAGTGGTATTTGAATTCGAAACGCTGCCGGAGATGACCCTCGATCCCTCCCTGGGCATTGAAATCGTCTCTATACTCAATGAAGCGTGCGAACAGTATCACCAGTCCCACGGCATACGCGGAGAAATACGGCTGACTCCAAACGACCTGCGGGAGCTGGGAAAGCCTCTGCGCATGCGGTCAGGGAAGTACCTTGATCTCATACTCACACTCTTCGAGGGAGGAGCCCAGGCGGGGGGCAACCTGCTCTCCATTGAGAGCACCGGGGGCAAGGAGCTTTCAGATCACGCCATCATGAACTGCGATATTTCCGCATCACTCTACTCCCTTTCCGTGCTCGGAGTGCGTGACGTGAAGTTTTTATGGGAACATATAACCCGTATTGCCCGCAGTACCGGCACGATAAGCGGCGGTGATACCGCCTGCGGCTTCGGCAATACCGCTATGGTCCTTGCGGACAAACGCTACATACCCCGGGTATTTGCCGCAATCGTGCGTATCCTTACAGTGGTCCGTACCCTTGCAGCTGTTGAGGCTGGGGCGCAGGGCCCCGACAAGGACTGCGGATACGAGGGTCCCTACCTGAAGGCTATTGCCGGCATCCCCATATCCATGGAGGGCCGCAGCTCAGCATGCGCTCATTTCAGCCCGGTAGGGAACATTGCCGGCGCCTGCTGCGACCTGTGGAGCAACGAATCAGTGTCAAATGTCAGGCTGCTCTCAGGCATGGCACCTACGGTCAGCATGGAGCAGCTCATCTACGATACCCGTCTCTACCATGCGGCTTCTCAGCTGGGAAGCAGGGATGCCTATGTGCGGATGCTTGTCGAATCTGATGTGCACAGAGATCCCCAGGCATTGGTGCTGGCTCCTGAGCATGTGATCGATATCGCGGGACACATAGTCCAGGGGAAAAACGCCGTTGACGCATCGGTCAGGGGGGCCCTCAGGGGACTTGATATCATCGAAGCCCATGTGCATGACGGCTCGCTCACCCTTGACGCACGGGAAGAAGCCTGGATTCCCCTGATCAGGGAGAAGCTGGAGGAGGTGCCGAGAGATGAGGATGAGTTTACCGATTCCATGCTTCCCCTCCTTGAAGAGCAGGGCATTGACCTGGGAGAATACGGATTGTAACGGAGCCGTATTTCTGGGTACACTGAGGTCATGGCTCGCAAGGTACCTGATGAAGAGATTCTTGCCGCTGCGGCTGACTACGCGGAAGCTGTGGGGATCCCCTGTTTCTATCTCTCATTGGAAGGAGATTCCCGTCCATTCCCGACCTTATGCTGTGAAGCCTGCATATCCAGCACCCGCTGCATTGAAGCACACCGTTTTGCAGCATACCAGTCGGAACGGTTCGGCGGCATGTATCTCTACCTCTGCCCGGCCCAGATGCTCTACTGGGCTTCCCCGGTTACAGCTGAAGGAATGATGCGCGGCGCCCTCGTTAGCGGACCGGTAAGCATATGCGAACCCGACGAATTCTTTCTGGAAGAACTCGTCCGGCGTCTGGACCACGCTGAAAGCCTTGCAGCGAAACTTGGGGAGATTCCCCGGGTGAGCACCCGACGATCCCGAAGCCTGGCCCGCATGCTTCGCCTGGCGGCCCTCGGCGTCTCGGATACAGATGCTTCGCTTCTCTTTGAGGAAGATGCGCACCAGCATCAGCAGGCCCATATAAGCGAATACCTCCACGGACTCAAGACTATGGAAGGCGAGTCCAGAAGCGATCTTGCCTATCCCATAGATGCCGAGCGGGAACTTGTGAAGCACACGGCCCAGGGAAACCGCAGGGAAGCTCAATCGGTGCTTGAACATCTGTTGGGAGTAATCCTCTATACCGCAGGCGCTGATGTGGAAGTCATCAAGTCCCGTGTGCTGGAACTGGTGATCCTGCTTTCTCGGGCCGCTGTCGAAGGCGGTGCCGATGTAGAACAGATCTTCGGGATCAACTACCGCTACATCGTCCATGTCCGCAGCCTCACCACCTTTGAGGAACTTGCCCGGTGGACCCGGAGGATCACGGACCGCTTCATTGAGCTGGTCTTCACCTTCCGTGATCTGCGTCACAGCAAGTACATTCTCCAGACGGTATCCTACCTCAAGAGGACCTTCCGGGACCAGGCATCCGTCTGTGAGGTGGCAGCGGCAGTCGGGCTGAGCTCATCGTACCTGAGCGCGCTTTTCAGGAGGGAAATAGGAATGACCTTGACGGAGTACCGCACAATGCTGCGCATGGAGTATGCAAAGCAAAAGCTGC
The DNA here is from genome assembly GCA_007128345.1 of Spirochaetia bacterium. Lineage (GTDB taxonomy): Bacteria > Spirochaetota > Spirochaetia > PWKH01 > PWKH01 > SKXS01. Next base: position 5,952 of record SKXS01000077.1, on the reverse strand, counting down.
TCACCGGCAATGACTCCATCGGCGCCATAAGCATGGACTGCGGCTACGAAGACCAGAGCTACTTTACGAAGGTGTTCCGGAAAACAACAGGCATCCTTCCAGGCAGGTACCGGGAAACTGGCGGGAGGATTATCGCATCAGGTCAGGAAATCTATGAAGGCGTCACTCACCCAGGTCAGGACGGAGCTGCTTCGCACCGTCGAGATAGACCGAAGTAACATCCCCGCGGTTTATTCCTTCCACGTGGATCAGCACCCGTATGGTACGCGCAAGACTGCCGTGCACATCCAGTTCCTGTAAGCAGAAGTATGGAAAATCACAATATCCGGCCATACGGGATGCGGTTGCAGGATTGAATGTGTGCAGGTCAGCAGTCTGGCTGAAGAAGACGCTGACAACCTGGTGCGGTTCAATCCGGTTCTTTGAAAAAACTGCTTCCATAAGACGCGAGACACCCTGCTGGATCAATTCGGGGGTATCTGCTTCGATCTGTATCGCCCCCCTGACTGCTGCTAGTCCCATACAATACCGCCTACATACTGCATAAATATAGAAGTTGATTCAGAAGCTGCATAAATCGCTGCTGCAGGAATACTGCACAGCAAGGTGATGATCAGCGGTCCCCAGAACGGCAGATCCCGATGTCTGATCCTGCGGTAGAAAAGCATGATGACGATGAGTACGGAGATAATCAGATAGTAGAGACTCCCCAGGCTGCTTACCGAAAGCATCAGGTACAGGTGCTCCTCGTCAATTCCCCAGATATTACCTGCGGCAAAGATCAGAAAAGCAGCGACGAATACCATTAAGAGATACCCGTGTATGAACCGAACGTAGGATACCAGGTTGCGCATCATGTTCTGATTGTACCGAAATATGGGAAAGGTGCAATATTTTCTTTCACCGTATCTGGTAAAAACGTGTTATTCTTACTATAATTACTTAAATTCAGCGTAAGAGGACAGTACTATGAAAAAATTCATCATTTTCCTGCTGGTACTGATCATCATAGGCGGAGCGCTGTTCTCCATTGGATGGCTGCAGTTCCGCATAGAACGCAATGAGATCGGAGTGGTCCATACGAAGACCGTCGGCTATCTTGACCGTCCGGTGCTTCCCGGCGAGTTTTTCTGGACACCGTGGAACCTCATACCCACCAACATGGAGCTTATCAGGGTGCCGTCGCATCCCGTGACCGTCCGCATCAGCCACAAGGGTACGCTTCCTTCCGGCGATCTCTATTCCTACTATATCCAGGGACATCCGGACTTCTCCTACTCCATCGATCTATCGGTGGTATTTTCTATTCATCCGGATCGTGCAGTTTTTCTGGTGAAGCATGAAAATCTTTCCTCCGATACATATCCCCAGTGGATAGAGCACAAGAGGAAATCCCTGGAGCAGCAGGCGGTGCGTCTGGTTCTTGCAAAGATTACTGACATAGCCCAGGAGTCTGCAGCATCCGGCATGTCCCTTGCTGATGTCAGCTCTTCGACCATCAAGGATGACCTGGAGCGCTCCTTCCGGGAGCTTATCATCCACGACATCACCATTGATTCCATCTCCCTGCCCGACCTCGAACTCTACATCCGAGCACGGCAGAGTTACTACAGCGCACTTGAGAAGCAGCAGGCCCAGCTTGAAGAGGTCCTTGAGGAAAGGTCAGCGGACCGTGCGGAGCTGGAGCTCTACATCCAGAAACTTGAAAAGTACGGAAGGCTCTTCACCCAGTACCCTGCCCTGCTTGAGTATCTGGAGCTGCACCCGCTGGAATCACTTCCCTAGCGGATATCCTTGCCAGTGCTTTTATGTGCCAGTTGTACGTTAGTTGCTATCCACTGTGAGTGTTGTGCCTGATGCATCAAAGCTTTCCATTATCCATGCATCAGGTTCAGCTCCTTCTTGTGTTCCAGGTTTAAACGTAACAGTTGAAAGTTCTAGAAATGTGTACTGTTCCGGCACGGGAAGGGATGATTCCTCAAAACGGTTTCCCCAGAGCAGCAGAACTGCCTCACCGGCATCTTCAGTCACTTCAGCATGACCAATGTAGAATGCCTCGTCATCATATGCCGGGTCGGTATCACTGTTGCGCACGATGAAAAAAGAATCCTCTGCTCCGGATGCAATGGTCTGTACATCAAGGATCTGTATATACTCATATCCGTCTTGTCCTTCAAGCAAGTCGATAAAATTCAAGGTTCCGCAAAGCCGCATCACCTTGTGTCCATATAATTCTTCAATGGTATATGTGTAGGGACTCTCGCTGTCCGGCCGGTACTGCTCAGATATGTCTGAACGGGGCACATATTTTGAATATGTCACTGCATCCATAGTTATGCTTCCGGTGACCGGATCATAGGTCCCGTCTGCTCGATACACCCAGTTGTCAGCATAATGCTCATAGGGTTGTGTCGCATCGTCAAGGTAAAACGTATCTGCCGTCCAGGCATCAACCAGCACCAGTGAGAAGTTTTCCGAGTCTCTCCTGTAGAATTCCCAGTACCGGAATGCCCGCACCATCTCCACGCTTCTGCTGTTTTCAGGCTGGCACGAAAAATCCCATTGCAGGGGGAGATCATACGCATCGGTACTGGCATACTCCTGCTCCACGACAATTCGGTATGCATTGCTCCCTTCATCGACCACATATACCCTGATCTCTTCACCGGTCAGGGGATCAGTTGCAGCGAATATACCTGTATCCTGCTTTTCGAGTGCCTCATGGAACGTATGAGGAAGGTCATGATCCAGGGCCTCCACATCGATGCTCAGAAACCGCCTAGCTTTCTCCATGGCAGGACTGACTGTATGTATTACGGCCTTTTCATCAGCAATAAACAGGGGACAGGAACACAGCAGTATGACCAAGGTGCACCAAACCATGCATAGCATCCATTGCTTCATATCCGTCTCCGCACAAACTCATTTCAACGCACCTGCTCCTCATACACAGGTGCTTAATCTAAGGGTAGCACATCATGCATGCCTATGACAGGGCAAACCGAACATGTTTCATGAATGCTGAGTATCAATTCTAGATACGTGGCATGTACTGCATGGATCTGGAGTTCTGTGACACGTGCTGCACCCGCTGGAATCACTTCCCTAGGGACCACCGCTTCACCGTGCCTACAGGCAGCATGACCATGATCACCCCTTTTTCAACGGTTACCGAGCACGAGGGTGCATCAAAGCGGTTGCTCAAACTGCAGGTCATTCCCTTAACATCCCACCTGAGTCCTTTTGCGTGCATGCAGGCTGAATCTGACCCTGGTGCCCGAAAGAGAGAAACCATGGTGCCTGGTTCAGCCTCAAGATGCAGTGTGCTGTTGTATACAAACCAGATATGTTCGCATCGGGTAATCCACCGCACGGGATGCTTCATGCTGAGGGCAGCAAGCACCCGGCAGATATCCAAGGTGTGATCAAGTCTCCCTTCACCCCCTCCCAGCACAAGGTAGTCGCAGCAGCCCCGGGTTTCCATGAGCCGGACAGCCAGTTCTGTATCTGAGAAGTCCTTTCCTGCAGGATGCCGGATGATCTCCAAAGACGTATCGTCCAGATCACCAACATCCAGTGAATCAAAGTCGCCAATTACTGCAGCGGGTTTCATTCCGAGATTACTGGCAATCCGGTAGCCGCTGTCTGCAGCGATTATCTCTGCGCCTTCCCGGATGCCCAGTTCACTTACGGAGATCTGCACAGGACCAGATCCCCCTGTGCAAATAACTGCCTGCTTCATATTGACACCTCACCAGTGATTCTGCATAGTAGCATGTACAAAGGCCTGTAGGCCACTACCAAGAGGGAGTTATCTATGAAACAAGACGTTTGTACCAAGACAGGTCTGCAGGTTCCCAGCATCCTGATGCCCGCAGCTCATGTTGATCTGCACGCATGGTCGGTTATTGCCTGCGACCAGTATACATCCCAGCCTGAGTACTGGGATGAAGTGGAAAGAGCCGTAGGAGAGAAACCTTCCACGCTCCGCCTCATCTATCCGGAAATATATTTGAACGCTCCTGACCGGGAAGCACGCATCGCCCGGGTCCATAGGACTATGCAGGATTATCTTGATCAGGGACTGCTCGTTGAGCAGCCGCAGGCGCTGTACCTCGTGAAGCGTACCACAGAAACAACCGGCACACGGTGGGGCCTTCTTGCAGCCCTGGATCTGGAGCAGTACGACTACCGTAAAAACGCCAAGAGTCTCATTCGTGCGACTGAGGGTACTATTATTGATCGTATTCCTCCGCGTATGGAGATACGCAAGGGGGCTCCCATCGAACTCCCCCATATACTTGTACTCATTGACGATCCCAAGCATCTGCTTATAGAGCCATTCACCCGTACAACAGATACCCTTGAACAGATGTACAGCTTCACACTCATGAAGGGAGGAGGAGAGATTGCCTGCTGGCGCATAGGTGATCCCGCACTGATCAGTCAGGCGGAAGATGCACTGCTGGAATTATCAAGAGAGGCCGGTGGATCCCCTGCTTCCGATGCCCTGCTCTATGCAGTAGGAGACGGAAACCATTCCCTGGCGACCGCGAAGGCATGCTGGGAGGAGATCAAGAGGTCTGCAGAGAATCCCGATACGGTGATGAATCACCCTGCCAGGTGGGCGCTGGTTGAGCTGGAGAATATCCATGATCCGGGGCTTACCTTTGAACCCATCTACCGGGTGCTCTTTGATGCACAGCGTGAAGCCCTCGAGCCCTATTTTTCTCACGTCTGTAAAAGCTGGGAGTTCTCTCCTTGCTCGGATGCGGCTGAAGCGCTCAGCAAAACGGACTGCGGCGATACAGAGGTCCATGTAGTAGGCTATGCCGATGAGCGGGGGTTCGGGCACTACCGCTTTACCAACCCGGTGAGCACCATAGCGGTGGGCACCCTCCAGGAAGCCCTCGACCGGTACCTGGCGGATCATCCCGAGTCAGCAATTGACTACGTACACGGTGAGGAGGCTGCGCGCACCCTCGGACAGCGGCCTGGATGCTGCGCTTTCTTCCTCCCGACGGTGGACAAGCATACCTTCTTCGAAGCAGTCAGGGTTGACGGAGCATTGCCGAGGAAGACATTCTCCATGGGAGAAGCCCACGAAAAGCGCTACTACATCGAGGCGCGGCGCATTACCCCGTAGGGACACGGCAGGCGCCCTGACGGAGCACCGTCCAGGGCTTCCGAGTGATATCCAGGATAGTTGACGGCAGGCGCTCCTTGAGCTGCCCGCCGTCGACAATCAACGGGACATCTTCAATAAACTCGCGTATTATCTCATCCGGGTCGTTCATGGGTTCAAACCCGGAGCGATTCACACTCGTGGAGTACAGAGGTCTGCCAACACCCGTAAGAAGTGCTCGCAAAAACTCATCTTCAGGGGAACGGTAGGCTATAGTTCCCCCTCCCGTATGCCGTACAACCAAAGTCAGCGGACCCGGCCACAGGGAAAGCAGTTCATCGGGAACCGGGTCAGCGGCAAGTCCGGTGATCCATTCAGTGAGTATCAGCTGCAGGAAAGGCTTTTTCTCCTCCCTCCCCTTGATCATCCGTATCCGCTGCTCTGTTTCAGGCACAGCTCCGAGTATGCCGTAAATCGTATCACAGGGTACAATCACGATCTCGCCCCGTCTCAGGACATCGATGCAGGCAGAAGCTGCATAAGGATCATTAATCGGTATGATCATCTCTTCTCCTTTTCATGCGTATATAGAGCAGAACCCTGGCTGTCAGGAATCCCACAGCCCCGGCGATGAGTGCGGATACCTGATCGGCGGCAGGAGAGCGCTTTTGCGGTCTAAGATCGGAAGCTTCCTCGTAGAGCATCTGCAAATCCCTGCTCGCCTCTCTGATATCCACCTCGGTACCTGTCTGCATACGCTGGTAGTACTCAGCAATTTCCTGTTCTATGCGTACAATTTCCCCATAATTCCGAGCTAACTGCCTATT
>SKXS01000270.1 GCA_007128345.1 Spirochaetia bacterium | reverse complement strand
GACACATATACCTCCTGCCCTTCATGTGGGTGGTCATGATGATGATCTCATCCGCACGTTCTTTGATCACATCCTGGTTCGGGGCATCAAAGTACAGCCAGTCCGAACACATCTTTTCTACAGTCTCCTCATAGCACGTTTCCAGGGACCACGCCTTGTACTTCTTCTGCCGTGAGTTAACCTTCTTGATAAAATCTTCCGGTGCTTCTGAATACCCCAGCAGGGCTATGAGTTCTTTTGCCTTTGCGACCCCTCCGTCTTCCTGGGGAACTGATCCTCCCAGGGTACCCCCCTTGTCAAAGAAGACGAAATCTACGTGTGACAGATCAACTTTGTGCATCTTTACCATGTGTTACCTCTCTGTTCCTGTGATGATGCTGCTCACCTCCGCTATATGTGATTGGAGGGTCTGCTTGTTTCGTGATTCAACTACGAGCCGTACCAGCGGCTCGTTAGTGGAGGGCCGTACAATAAACCACCAGTCCGGGTAGTCAATGCGCAGGCCGTCAATTTCACAGTGACTTCCGTCCTGAAACCGATATTTCAGATTCCGGTAGATTGTTTCCGTTGAACGGGCAACGGGGAAGTTGATTTCCCCGGAGTTTTCGTACCTGTCGACGCTTCTGATAATCTCTGAAAGGCTGGTATCGGTCTGTGACAGCACTGACAGCACCAGCAAGGCAGTAAGCCAGGCTGAGTCACAGCTGAAAAAATCGCGGAAGTAATAGTGACCGGATAATTCCCCGCCGAACACGCTTCCTGTTTCCTTAATAAGCCGTTTAAGCGAGACATGGCCCACGGGAGACATGAGTGCTGTCCCGCCATGCTCTGCAATGTATTCAGGTACTCCATTGGAGCACCTCAGGTCATAGACAATCGTTTCCGGTTTCTTTTCCAGATAGTATCTGGCCAGCACTGCCAAAAGCAGGTCTGAACCGACCGGCTTGCCGTTCTCGTCTACCAGCACTACCCGGTCTCCGTCCCCGTCAAAGCACATGCCCAGATGTGCTCCTTCTTCCCTAACCTGCTGACCCAGTGCGATGAGATTATCAGTATTCATGGGGTCCGGTCCATGTACGGGAAATGTCCCATCGGGTTTGTCGTTTATAAAGCTGCACTGCGCCCGGGTTCCCGCCATGATTTGCCTGCCGAAAACGGCTGCCGTACCATGGGAGCAGTCGATCACGGTCCGTATCGGCCCGATCTGATCCATGAAGGGTCTGTAGAATTCCACATACCCCTCGGTGATATCAATTTCTGTAAATTTCCCGGATTGTTTTGGACTAGTGAAGACGTCCTTGCCGGACCGGTAATCAGCGCAGAGCTGTTCAATCTCACTGATACCGTTATCATATCCTACGGCTGAGGAACCGGGTCCGACCAGCTTGATGCCGTTGTACTCCGGAGGATTGTGGGATGCGGTAATCATGGCTCCTCCGTCGAATCCGATTTTGCCTACGGCAAAGTACACTGCAGGGGTGTCGCACAGTCCTATAGAGGTTACGTCGGCACCAGAATCCCGCAGGCCTCGGGTAAACTCAGCAAACACGGTTTCAGTGCTTGTTCTTGCGTCCCTGCCGACAACCATATTCCGGATACCGAGTACAGCAGGTACAACCCGACCGATTGCATACGCGTCAGTCTCGTTCCACTCTACATTGAAGATTCCTCTGATGTCGTTAACGTGAAAAATGCTCACTATAGGGTCTCCTGGGCTGCAGCCTCTTCAGACAGCAGTTGCTCCACGATGGGCGGCAGCTCCATCAGATTCGTTATGGTAAAATCCGGATGCGTCTTTTCAAGTAAATCGTCCTTGATGGTATGCTGGTAGTGTATCAGCACTGATGCCATGAACCCAGCATCCCGGGAACCTTTGACATCTTTCTTCGGACTGTTGCCGATGTAGATTGCTTCGCTGGGGTCAACTCCAGCCATGGATGCCGCATGGTGAAAAATGGATGGGTGGGGTTTCAGCCTTCCGTAGCAGGCGGATGTAACTACTGGATCAAAGAATTCAGCAATACCATGGCGTTCGAGATCTCTTGGTACCTGGAGGCTGCTGAGGACATTGCTGATTACTCCCATCTTGAGACCGAAACGGGCACAGCTTTCCAACGCTTCACGTACTTCCGGCCGTACAGAGCGGGTATGAAAGCCATTGTCAATTAGATAGGTGAGCTCTGCGGCCGTTTCCGCATCAAGGCTCATACGGTCAGGCTCGTCTTTGAGGATGTATTCCTGCCATACAGTCAGTTCAGGGAGTTCGATAAGGGATGTGTGCTTCCATACACGGTAGGGACTTATATTTTTAGAGACCAGTGAAAAAAATTCTTCATTGGTATACGCACGTGAAAGCTTAAGCCCCGATGCTTTGAGGATGCTAAGCATGCTGCCTGCTGCAGCAATGCTGTTTTCCCGTACATGCGGATATATATCCAATGTACCGCCGAAATCAAAGAATAGTGCTCGTAGTGCCACCGCCTCTCCTCCATTGGTTAGTGTAAT
>SKXS01000165.1 GCA_007128345.1 Spirochaetia bacterium | reverse complement strand
CCGTCGATCCCTTCCTGGATAAAGTACTCGAGGATATGGTAGAGGTATTCGTCAAAGTAGAGGATGACGAACATGAGCTTCATCTTCCGCTTTGCAGCTCCCCCTTCTACAGTATGCTGTACATGCCTGAGAAATGTTTCATAGAGCACCCCTTCGCTTCGGGAGGCAAGCAGTTCTTTCTTGAAGTTTCCAACAGCAATGGCCCGGGCTATGGCTGCAAGAATCTGCACATGCTCGTTCACCTTTTTCTCAGGGGCGACGACAACGAAGAATAGCTTTACTTTTTTCCTGTCCATGGCGCTGAATTCAGCTCCCTGCGGAGATACTGCGATAAAGACCAGGAATTCGTTGATGCCCTTTATCCTGATATGCGGCAGGGCGACTCCCTCTCCGAATCCGGTGGATCCCTGTGCTTCCCGGTCCTTGAATGCAGCAAAGAGCTCCTGCTCTGTGAATGCATCCAGCAGGGGACTGCGCTTAGCAAGCCTGGAAATTTCCAGCAGAACACCATCCTTGTGCCGGGCTTCAAGCTGCACAGTGCAGCATTCCTTGGACAGTATGGTATAGAGTTCCATCACTCCTCCTCAATCGCCTTGAGAATGGCATATTTAGACAGGGGCGGGCCAATGAGTTCATTGGCAAACACAGAAAACAGGATGATGTTCACCAAAAGCTGCAGGGTATCGCTGTAGAGGTGTGAAAGCTCCGCCATCATGGGAGATGCCTGGAGCATGAGCACAAGCCCGATGGCAATGCCCGCATGGGGAACCATGCATAACCCCAAGTAACGGCGCAACGTATCATCAGACCTGTTCATTTCAGCTCCAATCCTGATGCCCAGAATCTTTGCACCGCCCCGTATGAGTACGAAGACAATACCAATTAACAGCACCTCTCCCTGCATGAAGATGTCCGGATTGAGTTCCGTACCGGCAATCACGAAGAAAAGCGCGTATATGGGAGGGGTCAGCGGTTCGATAATCCTGAAGAGGCGGTGGTTCCGGGGTGACGCGTTTATTAGGAATACCCCCGCAGCCATGTTGGCCAGCAGCGGAGAGAGTTCCAGCACGATAGCCAGGGCGGTTTCAATAAAGAGGATACCGAGGGTAATGATGAGAATCTCATTGGTATTGTTCTTCTTCCTGGTCATCATGTGGATGATGTATCCCACGGCGGCACCGACCGCAAGGGAAAGGGCGACCTCTCTGAACGCGCTGATCACCAAAGAAGACGCTCCTGTGGCTGCGGGGTTGAGAAACCCCACAACCAGGGCAAAGACGATGCCGAAGAGAGCCACGCATGCCGCATCGTCTAAGGCGATGACCCCGTAGAGATAGTCGATGAACCGCCCCCTGACACGCAGTGACTGGACCTTAGCACCGGTCGACGCAGGGTCAGTAGCCGTAGCGATAGTTCCCAGCAGCAGGGCAAAGGGAAGGGCAATACCCATGAGGTACATACCCAAGGTAACCATAAGAAATGTGAAGGCCATCTGTATGAGAGTAATGGATGCAATTTCCCTGCCCATGCGCTTTAGCTTGGCAGACGAGAACTCTCCCCCCATGGTGAGGGCGATGAGTCCGAATGCCAGGTCGGTGACGAACTTGAGGGAGTCGTGCATCTCATAGGGCACCACCCCGGTAACGGCATCACCCAGCAGCAGTCCCGCAAGGATATATCCGGTAATTTCCGGAAGGTGTATCTTCACCGCCAGCTTGCCGATCAGGTAGCCTATGACCAGCAAAATGCCCACGGTGAACAGCGGATGCGCATTCAGCAGCGAGCGAAACGCTTCAAATGACTCAAGTTGCTCTACAAACACGTATGACCCTCCAGGTGCTGCAAGCACATCTACCCGTAGTAGCTCATGGGAAGGGTGGATTCCCTCTCCGGATTGAAGGTGAGCACACACTTCTGCACTTTCATGTCGTACACAAGCTGGCGTATCCTGCGGGCCCATTCCCAGTCATCGACAGATGTATCCAGCATATCGGGGGAGATGGGAGGAGCCGTGTAGATCTTCAGGGTCTTCCCGCGCTGCTTGACCATTTCATCAGATAGATAGAGCATCTCAATGTTGAACTTGATTCCCAGCTTCCTCCTCACCCAGGCAAGGTTATAGAAGAACCGGGAGTTCTCTCCTTCCACGTATATGGGGATAATCGGTCGGCCGAACTGCCTCGCCTTTTTGACAAAGCTTTTGTTCCATTCAATATCGAACACCCCGAAGGACTGCTTGCGTGAGCACAATCCTGCAGGAAATACCATCAGAGGCGATTCAGACTGATAGGCTTCAGTGATAGCCAGGTGATACTCCCTGCTTGAACCGGTCTTATTCACGGGGATAAACATATCCTTCAAAGGTTCAACCCACATGAGGAAGTCATTTATCAGGGACTTAACTTCGCCATGCATCAGTGCAATGATGTGCAGCAGTACGATCCCGTCAAGCCCTCCCAGGGGATGGTTGGAGACGTAGAGTCCTCGTTTTACAGACGAAAGGTTCTCCTCCCCT
>SKXS01000170.1 GCA_007128345.1 Spirochaetia bacterium | reverse complement strand
GCCTGGCTGGCATAGGAGAGCCTGCCGAAGAATGCCCTGAATCCCATGTAGATCCCGTCATCCCGCTTTTTTTCCTTCACCACCACCTCATCGATTACATCAGCCATGGCGGGGGGCATGAAGAGCCAGAATCCCCCGAAGGAGAGGCCCCAGAAAAACATGGCAACGGTAAACCCGGCATAGGATTTCAGGAAGGTCATGGGAAAGGAGAACAGCGCCATCAGCAGTGCTGAGATGATCAGCATTTTCTGGTTGTTCTTCAGCCGTTTTGAGATCATGCCCCACAGGGGGACCGAGGCGACTGCGCCGATGAGCATGCCGCCGAATATTAAGGTAGTGTCGGAGCTGCCTCCCGGCAGGATGTAGTCTCCCACATAATGGATCGAACCGGTCATGCACATTGCCGCTGACTGGTAGAAGAAATACAGCAGGATAAAAGCCAGGAAGTTTTTCTGCCTGAAGGCCCGGGCCATCTGGGTGAAGAATGAAGCAGCGCTCCCTTCAGCCTTTTCCAGCTCAACCTTCTGCATGTAGCTTCGTACCATGCGCTTGTTCTCAAGGACACCGGGAAGCAGCAGCATGGCGGCAAATACTGCAATTGCCGCGGTCACCCAGGCGCTGGTGTAGAAACTGCCCTGATCTCCGTATTCGAAGAACAGGGGAGGTATGACAAATCCGCCGGCGATGCCGAAGACTCCGATGACCGTGCCAAGTTCTGCAGTCCTCAGCCGTTCCTTGGTGCCCCGGAACTTGTCGGGGAACACCGACTGGTAATTGAGCTCCCAGACTGAATAGAGCAGATCATAGAGACAGGTGGTGAAGACCATCCACAGGAATACCGGAAAGGGATTGACCGATGCATCCAAGGTCCTCGGTACTGCGAATATCAGGATGAAGCTGAAGGAGCAGGTTATGGTGCCGAAGAGAATCCAGGGGAACCTCCTTCCCAGCTTCTTGGACAGAAAGGTCGGCTTGGAGGTGAAGTAGCCGAGCAGGGGATCATTGACCGCATTCCATATGGCATAGATGATGATGGCAATAGCCGCATAGGCAGAGGGAAGCCCCACCTCGGTTTCATAGAATTTAAACACCACTGCCGCAAAGGCTCCGGTGAGAAACTCGGCAAGAAACCTGCCGACACCGTAGGAGCTCATCACTCCCAGGGTGTTCTCAGGTCCGGCGTTTAATGATATACCCTTACTGCTCATACTGTTCCCCTGTTTTGTTTCAAAAGATTGTACCACACTATTGCTGATAGGTGCATCGTTTTATTCCATGTCCTGTATCACCTTGGGAAGCCGTTCCCGGTTAATGAAGAACAGCATCACCGATACTGCGATGAGCACCATGCCGATCACGGTGATCAGGTCCGGCCCTTCAGCAGGGATCATGAGCCAGCTGAATACTGCCCCCGCCACGGGTATGATGAACTTATAGAGATTCAGCTCAGAAACCTTCACCTCCCTGCGTTTCAGCAGGGAGTACCAGATGGAGAATGCGCAGGCGGAGACAAAGCTCAGCCACAGAAGAACTGAGATGAAGGGAAGCGGCAGGGACGCAGGCATCTTCTCCCCGGTGATCAGCGACATGATCAGCAGCACCGCCCCTCCCAGTAATATCTGCTGGGAATTAAGGAACAGCGGGTCCAGTGCCTTTCTCTTCACGATCATCTGCCCGAAGGAGCCCACAAAGCAGGTGAGCAGCAGAACGGCAATCCCCAGGATCTCCCGAAGTCCTGCGGCATCACCGAAATCCCGCTGCATGCTCAGCAGGGCTATACCGATCACTGCTCCGGCAATGCTGAAGCCCTTTCGGAGGGTAAACTTGTCATCATGGGTGAGCGCATGGGCGGTGAGTGCAACAAACAGCGGTTCTGATCCCATGACAATCGCAGCGACCGCTGCAGGGACCAGGTTGATCCCTTGAAAATAGAGCCCGTAGAAGAGACTTGTCTGCAGCAGCGATACCGGCAGAACAGTTCTCCAGTTTTCCCGAAAGAAGGAGACATATCCCCGGATCCTTCCGGCAAAGGGAATAATGAGCAGCCCTGAGATCATGAAGCGGATCCCGGCAAAAAAGAAGGGTTCTGCATATTCCAGCCCGATCTTAACTCCCGCATAGGCGGTAGCCCAGAGCAGTGCTGCAGTAAGGGCAAGTATGGTGGTGCGTTTCATATGGTATCTGCCAGCCTGTATGGAGATGACTGCCGCCAGTATATCGGGAGATCAAAAAGGTGACAATATACTCCGGGTGCTCCGAAAACAGTTCAGGTTACCCATTGGTGTTCCTGCCGGAGGGTGCGGGGGATTTTGCCAACCGCCTTTTGCGCAGCAGTGTGAAACTGAACCCAGCCCCTGCCGGCAGAAGCAAAAGGATGACAGCTGCCCACTCAGCCTGGACGCCTCTGACAATCCTGATCTCCCGTTCGCTGTCCTGAAACCTGTTTCCCTGCCCGTCTGTAAGCACAAGCTTCACCTGGGATGAATCAGGGTTCAGGGGTATATGGAATGCCGTTAAGCTCGGTCTTC
>SKXS01000227.1 GCA_007128345.1 Spirochaetia bacterium | reverse complement strand
ATTCATACCTGTAAAAGTATCATATGTTTTATCAATATGCTAGAAATTTTGTGTTAAACAAATGCTATCATATATGATAGCTAATACATTAATAATATATCTTTCTTCCATAACATGCAATAAGAGAAATGATCACTTTTGTACTACTAAGTGATAATTTTTCTTTATATTAACAATAGTATAGTAATTCTCCATCAAACAAGCTTACCTTCGTTTCACCTGAAAAAAGATTTGAGGTTCTTCCTCCTGATATATTCAATTTTTTTCCATCTTACATCAGATAAGTTGCTAGAGCCTATCCATAGTTCCGCAGTCTGTCGACCTTACTCAATAAAACAATTTCTTTTCAGAGCGAGCGATGGGAAAATTTTTTACCTTTTTTTGTTGACAATATATCGTATGGTAGTGTAGTATATATGTATGTATTTCAAAAGGAGCAACCCATGGAGCTGAAAGTCTTTTCCAACAAAAAAGGCAATGCACTGTACTACATGCGCAGCGTACGAAAAAAAGGACGCAAGAATCCTACAAAAGAGAAAGTAGCATTCTTAGGCTACGAGGAAGATTTGAAGAAGCTCTATGACGATCCTATCGCACATTTCAGAAAAGAAGCGAAGAAGATAACCTCCTTGGCCAGAGAATCACGGGAGATTACCATCAGCATAGACCTTACCGAGCATTTCTCCCCTCAGGAGGATAGTAGCGGTATCCAGGCAGCTGCGGTGACCGACGACCTGCTTTCCCTGGGACAAATGCCACTCTCGGCAATCTACCATGAGCTGGAGATAGATCAGTTTGTCAAGAACAGGCACAAGAACTGGGGAACGAAGGCGAACGTGGAGAGCATCCTCAGGCTCCTGGTATTTGGCAGGATTCTCTTTCCCGGCTCAAAGCTCTCCACCTGGCAGAAACGGGAGAAACTGCTGCTGGGCAACTCTGATTTCACTGATGACGACCTCTACCGGTCCCTAGCATTTTTCTCACAGTACAGCCAAGATCTCATCGTGCATCTGCATGAGAAGGTGAAAAGGCTCTATAAGAGAGACTCCTCGCTCATGTTCTATGATGTTACAAATTATTTCTGGGAGATCAACCGTCCTGATAGCGACCGGTACGACCGCAACGGCGTGCTTGTGTCCGAGGGCATGAGGAAAAACGGATGCTCCAAGGAGAAAAAGAAAAAGCCGATTGTACAGTTGGGTCTGTTCATGGACAACGATGGGCTGCCTGTCGACTTTGGACTGTTTCCCGGCAACAACAATGATGTCACCACCTTTCTGCCGATGATTGAGCGTGCACACGAGAAGCTGAAGCTGAACAAGATGATCTATGTTGCAGACAAGGGTATGATGAGCGGAACGAACATCGCCCATATCCTGGCCCGCAAACAGGGGTACATCATCAGCAGCAGTGTCCGCAAGCAGGATGCCGAAACCGAGCGGTTTGTGCTCGACCCGGTCGGCTATACGTGCTCTACGGCCAAGATGCGCAGCAGCGACATCCATGAGGAGCTGCAGAGAATGGACTATGCCGGTGCAGTCGGGGCTTTTGAGGGAGCGGACAACGACGAACAGGAGGTGACGACATTCATGTACAAATCCAGGCTGATACCTGCCAAGAAGAGTTCGTGGGTGCTCGACGGGACCAGGAAGGTGAAGGTGCTCATCAACAAGCGGCAGGTTGTGTTCTGGAGCCGTAAGTATCAGGTGAAGGCCCGTATCGACAGAGCCGATGCGATTCTGAAGGCTCAGCGTACCGGATCGGTGTTCAACGGCCATGGGGCCAACAAGTATTACCGCAAGGATGCCTATGACCCGAAAACAGGGGAGCTGTTGGAACAAGCCAAGCATCTACGATACCTGGATGCAGAGCTTATTGCCGAGGATGAGAAATTCGACGGGTACTATATCATAGAGACCAACGTCGTGGGCACCTGTGAAGATGAGAAGCCCTGGAAGGGGACGGCACGCTTTCGGAACTACGACTGCCTGTTCGAGCTCAACCGATCCGTTTCAGACCAGGATATCATCGACATGTACCGTGGACTGTGGAAGATCGAGGAATCGTTCAAGATCACCAAGTCATGCCTGGAGGCACGTCCTGTCTTTGTGAGAAAGCGCGACAGTATTCATGCACACTTCCTCACCTGCTTCCTCGCACTGCTGATCATACGGATACTTGAGATAAAGAAGTTGCGGCAGACAGTCCCCTATCCGCAGATCATCGAAGTCTTGCAGGCAGCAAAAATCGGGGAGGTGAAAAATCATATTTTCAAAAACTACTGCAGCTCCCCGCTGCTGAAGCACATCGGCTTGCTGACAGGCCTGGATCTTTCAAAGAAGTTTTATACGAAGCAAGAGTTGAGGTCCATGAACAACAGTACGAAGCAAACGGATTGATATACTACATGATATGCAAAAAAACGGCACAAGTGGCTGCTAATAATTATCTATATAATAATATTTTGTCAGCATTTTTTTGGTCTCTTGCTGCGGAACTCAAGATACTACACTAAGTGGTAATTTTTTGTCAACAATCTCTACGGTTCCTCCTGCAGGTGCACCTTGGTCTTCAGGCGGATATCCCGTGAACTGCTTCCGATGCGTACTTCGTAGAAACCTGGTTCAGCTTTCCAAGTCTCCCGCTTCTCATCATAGTACATGAATGCCCGTGCCGGAAGATTAATGGTGACCCGCTGTTCGCTTCCTGCCTCCAGGAACACCTTGCAGAATCCTTTGAGTTCCTGCTCAGGCCTCATGATAAAGGAAGTTTCATCATGGATATAAAGCTGCAGTACCTCTGCGCCTGCAATGTTGCCTGTATTGCGTACCGAGCAGGAAACCTGCACAACAGGTCCGCCATCAATGCTTGTGCCCGCCTTCGTAAAGTCTTCCCACCCAATTTCCATGGGAGAGACCATGAGATGGTTGTATGCAAATGAAGTGTAGGAGAGTCCGTGTCCGAAGGGGAATACCGGTTCCACCTGGTTGGTGTCGAAATGGCGGTATCCGACCATGATCCCCTCTTCGTAGTGGAGATCACTTGTCTTGCGGAACCCTGGTCTTCCCTGCGGGCCGAACACCCGCAGGAAGCT
Organism: Spirochaetia bacterium; assembly: GCA_007128345.1. Lineage (GTDB taxonomy): Bacteria > Spirochaetota > Spirochaetia > PWKH01 > PWKH01 > SKXS01. Next base: position 6,782 of record SKXS01000227.1, on the reverse strand, counting down.
CATATTCCATGGCTTCTTATAATAGGTGCGCATGGCGGGATGGTCTTGCAAACGCTTTGCCATGGTAAATGGGAGCTTTGCTGACGGAACTGCCTTCCCCGTTATAATATCAGCCGGCGCGGTTCCCCGATGCATACCGAGGTATCCTGCAAAGAGTACCGCAGGGGCAGCATCTATCCATGATTTTGTCTCCATGTCGCCTCCCCCATGGAGCAGCACGATGAGGGAAGAGTTGAGTTTTGCCGCATCAAGAATCAGCTTTGCCTCCTGGTTTGGAAGGTCGTAGGGGCGGTCATAGGCTTCACTCTCCCAGATTCGATTGAATCCTGTAGCTATCACAATATAGTCAGCTTCTTTGAGCTTCTGCTTGTCTTTATCTTGTATTACGGTTCCCTTGAAGTATGTGACCAGCAATCCTGCATTGCGAAGCGCTTCCTCCAGGTGAGGATGCGAAGAGTCTACCCGCATGAAGCTTGATCCTCCCCCGCCCGTGGGAGTATCAGCTGCACAGCATCCCATAAGCACTATGCCGGCACCCTGTTTTACAGGCAGCAGGGCATCTTTATTCTTCAGCAGCACGATGCCTTCCCGTGATGCATTGAGTGCTTCACTGATATGCTCCTGCGTGAGCACCTTTGCATTCGGGTCCTTCACCCTCCGATGGTATGCACCAGTATCCCTGCAGGTTTCAAGTATCCTCATTACCTTGGAGGTGATCATCGCTTCAGAGATCTTTCCCTTCCTGAGCAGGCTGCGTACTTTTCTCTTAGTCAGCCAGCGGGCCTTCGGCATTTCCAGGTCAACACCATGTTCCAATGTTTCTTGCGTACTGTAGAGGGAATTCCAGTCGGACATCACCAGATATGGAAATCCCCACTCTCCGCGAAGTATCTCATCCAGAAGGTGGGGATGTTCACTCGTATACGTACCGTTCACCTGGTTATAGGCAGCCATAACTGCACGGCACCTGCCTTTGACCACTGCTGCCTCAAATGCCGGCAGGTAGATTTCTCTCAGGGTCCGTTCGTCCACTACCGAATTGCTTCTATGCCTGTCATACTCAGAATTATTGCAGGCTAAATGCTTTACTACTCCTGTTACCCCATGGTCCTGCAGCCCTTTGATGTAAGACACAGCCAGCTCACCGGAGAGGAAAGGATCTTCCCCGAAGTACTCGAAATTCCTGCCGCATACAGGAACACGGGTAATGTTCACACCCGGTCCCAGGAGTATTGAGACACCCACCGCCCTGCATTCTTCAGCCAGGATGGTGCCGATCCGATACATGAGGTCACTGTTCCATGCTGCAGCCATGGATATCCCTGCAGGAAATGCAGCAGCTGGACCGAAGCACCGTACTCCGCTTGTGGCATCACTGCACCATACATCCGGCAGTCCCAATGACGGCAGACCCCGCAGAGCCAAGTCATCTTTACCGCTGAGCATATCGATCTGCTCATCCAGGGTCATGGCTTGTGCAAGGACATGAGCATCAGACAGGTCACGGCTTAAAGGAAAGAGCGCATCTTCGATGCCAGGCTTGTACATGGACATAACACTGGTAAAGAGTTTCTGCACTAGTCTTCGTTTCCAGTGGTTCCCCATACCCAGTAGTGTTTCATGATTCCCAGGGGTTGTCCAGCATAAAAAACATCAGTACATTAGCATATATGGCACTACGTATACTTGCCCTGGGAGAGATTGTCGGAAAGCCCGGACTGTTTGCCGTAAAGAACGGCCTCAAACAGCTCAGGGAAAAAACTCATGTGGATTTAGTAATCGCGAACGGTGAAGGGGTAACCGGAGGATTCGGCATCGGGAAAAGCCATGCAGTATATCTCCATAAGCTGGGTGTCGATGTGATCACCACGGGGGAAAAGACGTTCTACAAAAAGGATATGGTAGGACACATAGGCAAGGCCCCCTATATAATCCGCCCAGCAAACTACCCTCCTTCAGTGCCTGGACGCGGGTGGACCATGAAGATCGTAGGAGACCAGACAGTAGCAGTGATCAATCTTCTGGGACAGTCTGACTTCACACGGGTCCATCTGGGCAATCCGTTTCTGCTGCTCCCCATGATAATAGAGCGCATACAGCGGGATACCCGTATCATTATTCTCCAGTTCCACGCAGCAACTACCGCTGAAAAGCAAACCATGTTCTTTCATGCTGAGGGAAAAGTATCTGCAGTGATCGGCACGCACAACAAAGCAATTACAGCAGATGCCCGGGTGTTTCCAAACGGCACTGCGGTAATTACCGATAACGGACGGTGCGGAAGCAGTATGAGCGTAGGGGGACTGGAACCGTCGGTAGAAATTGAAAAGTTCCTCACCCAGATACCTGAGCGGTCACAGGAAACCTGGGAGGAGCTGGAACTCCAGGGAGTGCTGATTGAAATTGGTGATGATGGGAAAGCCGCATCTATTGAGACGATTCGGCTTCCTGTAGAACGGGGAGATAGTAATGACTGAACAAGCTCGGATCATAGAGTTCCAGAACGATATGATTATCCTGGCATGTCTTGATGAAGGTTCATGTGCATCCTGCGCAGGAAAAGGATTCTGCAATGTAAAAGGCAAGAGCTACACCGCGGTCAATGCGCATAACCTGGATCTCAGCATCGGTGACGATGTTGAAGTATATCTTCCTCCCGGGAAGACTATCTTGTCAGGGTTTATGGTCATGATGGTTCCTCTTCTTACATTTATAGCGGGGTACCTTGCAGCCAGACAGTTTCTTCCGTATGAAAGTGAAGCTCTGTATGCTCTTGGCGGTTTTGCCGGACTGGCTTTCGGTTTTGCCGCAGCCTTCCTCTATGGAAAGACACAGAAGCGCACCGGGCAGCCTGTTATTACACGGGTGATCCGGCCGTAACGGCTTTTTTGTTTTCATCATCAGTGATGTCAAAGTAATTGTGCAAAGCCCGCCTCTGTCATATAATAGGTGCACATGAAGAAATACATATTTTTCAGCGGCGGTGTGTGTTCAAGCCTCGGCAAGGGGTTGGCGGCAACCTCCTTGGGCAACCTCCTGGAAAGCCGTGGACTTCACGTGCAGATGATCAAGATTGATCCGTATCTAAATGTCGATGCGGGGACCATGAGCCCCTACCAGCACGGCGAAGTGTACGTAACCGATGACGGTTTTGAGACCGACCTTGATCTGGGTAATTATGCCAGGTTTACCAATGCGCCCATTACCCGTGCCAACTCCATAACCACCGGCCAGATCTACCAGGAGGTGATCAAGAAGGAACGGGAAGGACGCTATCTGGGAAGAACCGTACAGATCATTCCCCACATAACAGACGAGATCAAGAACCGCATCTATGCAGTCGGCAGGCTGCCGGATACTGACGTGACCATTATTGAAATTGGCGGAACCGTTGGGGATATTGAGTCTATACCCTACCTGGAAACCGCCAGGCAGATGACCTTTGATCTTGGCAAAGAGCAGGTGCTCTTCATCCACCTGACGCTGATCCCCGAGGTGGGAGGCGGTGAATTTAAAACGAAACCTACGCAGCATTCTGTGATGAAACTCAGGGAAATCGGCATCCAGCCGGACATCCTCATCTGCCGGTCATCGGAGATGCTCACCGCAGATATGGTGTACAAGATTGCCCTCTTCACCAATGTGGAACGGGGCTCCGTGATATCAGGATATGATGTCAAGAATACCATCTACGAACTCCCTCTGGTATTCAGGGACCAGGATCTGGACGGGATAGCCCTGAAGAAGCTTGGAATAGAGGCCCCTAATCCGGATCTTCGTGTATGGGAGCGTATGGTGGACATCTGCAGGAATGCAGAAGAGACAGTAACCATCGGCATAGTCGGGAAATACATTCATCTGCCTGATACCTATAAGTCCATAATCGAATCACTGCAGCACGGCGGCATAGCCAATAATGCCAAGGTCGAACTGCAGCGCATTGATTCCGAGGAATTAGAGGACCTGGATGAACGGGAGCAGAAAAATCGTTTTTCGGGAATTGACGGAATACTCATTCCCGGAGGATTCGGCAGCAGAGGCACCAGGGGCATGGTGCAGGCCGCCCGTTATGCGAGGGTTGCTAAGGTTCCGTGCTTCGGCATCTGTCTGGGTATGCAGATCTTGGTTATTGAGTATGCCCGCAACGTCCTCGGCTGGACTGACGCCGACAGCACAGAATTCAAGCCTGACACAGCGCACCCGGTTATCAGCCTCCTGGAAGAGCAGATGCATGTGACCAACCTCGGAGGAACCATGCGCCTGGGAAAGAGCGAATCGCACCTCGTTCCGGAAACCAGGATTCACCAGGCATACAAGTCCGTGAAAATTTTTGAACGGCACCGGCATCGCTATGAGTTCTCCAATCACTATAGGGCCGAGTTTACACAGGCTGGATTAATCATCAGCGGAACTACCCCTGAAGATGCCCTGGTGGAGTCAGTCGAGTGGCAGGATCACCCGTGGGGTGTGGGAGTGCAGTTTCATCCTGAATTTACCTCTTCTCCCATCAGCCCGAATCCCCTGTTTGCTTCATTCATTGGGGCTGCCCTGGCGTACAGGAGAAACAGAGAGGAGATGCAATGAAGTGCAGGAGCATCATCCTGGCATATATTATAATTATCGTCTTGCTCACAGGCTGCCGTTTTGATTATGATGAACCCACCGGTCCATACGAGAGGGAAGATCTCCCAGACTTTATGCTCCAGGAGTTTTCCTATACGGTCCATTTGGGAGACGGCTCTCAGGTACTGTTTACCGGCACCACCGGGAGCTTCAGGGACGACCGCAGGACCGCAGAACTCAACGATGTGAAATTCCTTCAGTTTGCTCAGGATGAAGAGCTCCTTACCACGGGATCTTCCCGCAAGGCAGTGATCAATACCGATACCGAAGATGCTCTGCTGTCCGGGGATGTAATTGTACACGCCATTGAAGAGGATTTGGTGATACGGTCATCCTCCTTGTCATGGAAACGGGAAGAGCAGCTGCTGGTATCGCAGTCAGGAGAACTGGTGACAATGGAGCAATCCAATGGTACTATGATCTCAGGATACGGATTCACCGGAGACCTCTACCGGAGAGAATTCACGTTCAGTGAACATGCGGAAGGAACGCTCTATGATGATGCAGAGTAAGATCAGAATACTTGGTATATGCATGGTGCTTGTGCTCGCAGCGGTATGGCTGGGAGCAGACGATCAAATTCGCCCCATCACGTTTTCAGGCACCTTTTCCCGGGCTGTAACCAGAGGAGATGACCGGAGTGTATTTCTCTCAGGAAACGCCTGGATTGAGACCGGATCAGCCCGCATTGAGGCTGATGAAATAACGATATCCGGAGAGAATTACCGTTTTGCGGTATGCTCCGGTTCCGTATTCATTCTGGATACTGACCAGGACATTACCCTGCAAACCTCGCTGCTGGAGTATGACCGGTTCACCTCAACCGCAGTCAGCAGGGGCTGGACTGAAATGGAAGACCGTTCCAATGCGCTCATTGCCCGGGGAGGCTACCTGGAAAACTCTGGAGAGACTGGAATCACCCTCATACAGATTGCAGCAAGAATCCTCAAGGACACTGACGAGGGTGAAATGCTCTGCAGGACCGATTCAGCACGGTACGACAGCAAAGCCCAGATTCTCGAACTTACCGGCAATTCAGTGGTCTACTGGAACCAGGATGTCTACCGCGCGTCAAAGATTATCATCGACCTGGATACAAATGAGATCACTCTGGAAGGAAACGTTACAGGAACGATTTATGAGTGATCTCACTTCCGATCGTGTGCCTGGATCTTCCCTGATGGATCAGGTATATGAGACCCCCGGGAAACCGTCTGTTCTGGGAGCTGAGGGATTGCGCAAGACCTACGGGAAAAAAGAAGCAGTCAAAGGTGTATCCTTTTCGATGAGATCGGGACAGGTCATCGGGCTTCTTGGACCGAACGGGGCGGGAAAAACCACGGTATTCTACATGATTGTCGGGTTCATCCAGCCGAACCGAGGCAGCATATACCTGGACGGGAAGGATATTACCCGCATGCCTATGTACAAGCGCTCTCGCATGGGAATTTCCTACCTGGCCCAGGAGAGTTCAATTTTCCGCAAGATGACGGTGGAAGATAACATCAAGGCGATTCTGGAAACCAGGAATGATCTTACAAAAGCTGAGAAGAAAGACCGTCTCGAATTCCTTTTGGAGATTCTGGGAATTACCGGCTTGAGAAAGCAGCAGGCCTATACCCTCTCAGGGGGTGAGCGGCGTCGAACTGAGATTGCCAGGAATTTGGCTACGAGCCCGAAGTTTCTGCTCCTTGACGAACCCTTTGCGGGAATAGACCCTATAGCGGTACATGAAATTAAGAAAATCATCAAGGAACTCAGGCAGCATGGAATCGGCATCCTGCTGACCGACCACAATGTCCGCGACACCCTTGATATTACCGAAACTTCATATATCATACACTTGGGGGAGATACGGGCCAGCGGCACCCCCCAGGAACTGCTCGGCAGCGAACTGGTCCGTTCTATCTATCTGGGAGAGGATTTCCGACTCTAAAGGAAGCAGGGAGCGTACGGTGCAGTCGCAAAAATTAGTGCTGGCACAGAAGCAGCAGTTGAAAATGAGTCCTCAGATGTTCCAGTCACTCGAACTGCTGGCGCTTCCGATATTGGATCTCAGACAGCGCATCCAGGAGGAGATTGAGAAGAATCCGGCCCTGGAGCTTACCAGCGAACGGGCTGTATCTATCGACAAGCTGTCCGAAGGACCCTCAAGAGAT
>SKXS01000220.1 GCA_007128345.1 Spirochaetia bacterium | reverse complement strand
TGTGGAGCAGATAACGGGCAAGACCCCTGCCTCTCCATGCGGGTGCAGTAGCGAAGTCGGTCATTTCCGCAGACAGGGTATCGGGATCCATCTCTGCAGATGCTGCAGCCACCAGCTGGCTGTTCGTAAAGATTCCAGTATATTGCGTATGCGCTTCCATAGTTTCCCTGATGTATGCCGGATCATGAATAGGAAACGGATATGTCGGGAATACTTCCTGATAGAGTGAAGCAAGATCTTCAGCATCACCGGTGGTGCATGTCCGGCAGAAGATGTGTGCAGATAGCTTAGGGGGAGGGGCATCATGTTTTTCAAAACAGCCGTCAAGGATGTGGTCAATAGTGTGCAAATCTTCGGGTATTCGGCGTGATTCTTCAAGGTAGTATCCGAGAAACAGCCCCGGCTCCTTGCCCCTGCAGAGTCCGGGAACTGATGCCTCTGCTGTGTACCCGGCATGAAGGAAGGGTGCAGCCGCTGATTCAGGCACCTTGGCAAATATTTTCGTGTACCCAAGGGTTTCAGCCAAATGCTTCAGTGTTCCGATCAGCTTTGCCGTATCCGCCTGACCCAGCTTCATGAGATATATGCGGCTGCTCGAAGGACCATGACTGATTATCGCTCCATCCACTGTATCTGATGCGTCACGAGTCATTCCCGTTCTCCTCGTGTTCACTCCTGCGGCTGTATCGTGTATTGTCTGAAGGAACCATGGAATATTCAGACTCATTGTCCAAAAGTAGCCGTTCAATCCCTGTCGCCTTGAACTCATCGGCATCCGAGAGCTTCAGCTGCAGGCTGCATGTGTCACATTGCTGGTTGCAGAACAGTGATTCGTACCGTTCAGGTTCACGATAGCTGGTTATCACGCCTTCATAGTTCCTGAGTACCACCTTATTGGATGACCATGATATTAAGTAATGGGGCATCACAGGAATCTTTCCTCCCCCGCCTGGAGCATCAATCACATAGGTGGGGACGCTGAATCCGCTGGTATGTCCGATAAGGCTCTCAAGAATTTCTATGCCCTTGCCGACGGGTGTCCGGAAGTGATGCAGGCCTTCTGAGAGGTCGCACTGATAGAGATAGTATGGCCGTATTCGGTTATACACGAGCTTCTGCACTAGGGACTTCATGATGCGGGGACAATCGTTTACCCCCCGAAGGAGCACCGACTGGTTGCCCAGGGGGAATCCCCCGTCAGCAAGTTTCGCCAGCGCTTTGCGGGATGATGACGTAAGCTCCCTGGGGTGGTTCACATGGGTATTGATCCAAACCGGCTGATGTTTTTTAAGCATGAGGATAAGATCATCAGTGATCCGATAGGGTAGTACAACGGGAGTACGAGTCCCTATCCTGATAATTTCCACATGGGGTATGCTGCGCAGAGATGACAGAATCCAATCCAGATACTCGTCAGACAAGAGCAGCGGATCCCCTCCGCTGAGCAGCACATCCCTCACTGCAGGGGTATTGCGAATATAATCCAGCCCCTTCCCGATGATATCTTTTGACGGGATAGAATCGGTATCCCCTACCTTACGTTTTCTTGTGCAGAAACGGCAGTACATAGAGCAGGTATTGCTTACAAGCAAGAGTACCCGGTCAGGATACCGATGGGTCAGTCCTGGAACCGGACTGTCCGCATCTTCATGCAGTGGATCCGACATATCGTAGGACATGACTTCTAGTTCTCTGATTGAAGGAAATGCCTGCATGAATACGGGGTCGTTCTGTAAATCCTGCTCATCCATCAGGGACAGGTAGTACGGAGTGATAGCCATGGGAAATGTATCAACAACCTGTTGATAGCTCCTGCGTTGTTCACTTGAAAACTTGATATTCATCAGCTTCTCAAACGTGCCGACATCACGGATACTGTGGCGCAGCTGCCATTTCCAGTCCCTCCAGTGATCTTGAGTTACTTCCCCATCCAGGGTACGTATGATTCTATTACGGTTTTCCTTTAAGTCCATTCAGCCCTCCTTAGGCTCACTGGGCATAATTAGTATTTGGAAGCATCCGCCTTAGAGTCAGCTTGCAAAAGTTTTCTGACTGCTTCCATGATAGCATCCTGTGTGGGAGGACATCCGGGGACGGAGGAGCTGAACCCCAAGGCACAGCAGGTTCCGATGCCGAGAGTATGTCCGGTGTATGGGTCGGCAGCTTCCGCAAAATCCTGTCCCAGGGCGAACAGCGGCGAATCAGCGTCATCCTGGAGCTTTAGGATTTCCTTGTATTCCCGGTCATCCATGCAATTCAGTGCACCGGCAAGGGCCGCGCTGCATGCCGAACAGGCGCTCCGCTCATCTGCAAGCCATGTGATGTCACGCATGCTGCTGTCACTCTGGGGTGCAGCTTCGGGTGCGTTGAGTTCTCTGACGGTTCCTGTTCCGGATGGATCGTAGAGCCGTCCTATACCGAGCTCCGCTGCCCGTTCCAGATACCCTATCTGACGGGGCTCCAAACCGAGCAGAGTGCAGGCGTAGCTGTCAAGAAGTACTGGATCCTGGGACGCCATGATGCGGTGCATGGATGAGG
>SKXS01000223.1 GCA_007128345.1 Spirochaetia bacterium | reverse complement strand
CTGGTGAAGCCCAATATTCTCTCCGATGCTGCTCCTAACCGGGCGGTGACAACGCATCCCCTGGTGCTCAAGGCGGTGCTCTCCTGTGTGCTGGATGCCGGCGGTATTCCTGTTGTCGGGGATTCGCCAGCTGTGCACCTCCCTGCGTTTTCCGGCTACGGGTGCGGGCTTCATCAGGTATGCGATGCCATGGGTGTGCAGTGGGTCGACTTTACCCGGCAGTCCGTCGACCTTCCCATACCCGCTCCATGCAGCCAGCCCATGATCACCGTGACCCGCTATGCCGCGGAAGCCGACTTGATCATCTCAGCATGCAAGATGAAGACTCACCAGCTGCTCTACATGACCGGAGCTGTCAAGAACCTCTTCGGCACCGTACCGTCATTCCAGAAGAGCCCCTACCACCTCATATACCCCGGCAGGGACGCATTTGGTGCATTCATAGCCGGCATATACAGTGCACTTCCCCCTGTCTTTGCCGTTATGGACGGGATCATTGCCATGGAGGGACCGGGACCAAATAACGGCTATCCGAAGCTCATGCGCGCCCTGCTTGCCTCCCGGGACTGCGGGGCTGTTGATGCCGCTGCCTGCATCATGATGGGATACGACCCTGATGATATGCCTGTCCACAAGGCTATGGTCCGGATGGAATTGACGGGAGCGCGAACGCAGGACGATGTCGATTATCCCCTGCGCAGGCCAGAGGATCTAAAGAGAGAGGACTTCCTCAGGGTCACGATGAAGAAGCGGACCCGTATTTTCTGGGACATGCTCTATCCCAGGCTTTTTCCAAAAAAGCGCAGGTTTGCTGAAACACTAGGTATAGATGAGCATCGCTGCACCAGATGCGGCTCGTGCAAGATGATCTGCCCGAACCAGGCCGTCATCGGAGATAATGGACGCTACATCATTGACCAGAACCGCTGCATCCGCTGCTTCTGCTGTCATGAAGTGTGCCCAGCCGATGCAATAGCCGTAACGACAAAGTAAGAGGTGCACATACCATGGAAGGATACGTCCTGCTGGTGACCGCCGGTCTCTCGATGCTGCCCATATCTGAGCTGAGGGGAGCGATCCCCTATGCCTACTACCAGGGAGTTCCTCTTCTGCAGGCGTATCTCTTCAGTGTCGCCTGCAATGCCTTAGTTGCCCCGCTGGTATACATATTTCTTTCAACAGTGCACCGATGGTTCATGCATATCTCTTTGTACCGGAGCTTCTTCCATGCTACCGTCGAGCGTGCTCGGGAAAAGGTCCAGGAGAAGGTGAACCGTTATGGGTATCTTGGGTTGATGCTCTTCGTAGCGATCCCGCTGCCCATCACCGGGGCCTATACCGGGACCCTCGGCGCATGGGTGCTTGGGCTGGACCGGAGAAAAACCTGCCTGGCAGCAGTCGGCGGGGTGGTGATCTCCGGGATCATCGTGTCGCTGGTCCTGCACTTCGGTATCCAGCCCCTGCTGATATTCATCAAGGAGCTCCACTGATACAATCTGTCGCTGCTGCGTATCACCGGTTCAATGCATCCTCATCTGCGATCAGCAATATTTTATTCCTCCGTACAGGCGGTAAACTCATAGACGCAGCTGATGCAGTCACCTGTCTTCCAGCTTACCGGAAATCCACGGCTGATCAGCTCCTCTCCCCAGGCAGTGATGCCCGTGGTTCTCTCAATGTAGCGCGTTGAGGGACAGAGGCCCGGCAGACGCAGGAGACCGGGAGCCTGGCTCACTTCAGCAAGACGGCGAAAACAGAAGAGAAGCGCCCGCTTCTTATCACGGGAGGCCGCCATCCAGGCTGCCTCCTCCCCTTCGGTGAATGAGGCGATCCTGAAGAACTCACCAAACTGGATCACATCTCTCCATTGCTTGTACCATGCTACCTGGCTGCGGACCTCATTCTTCTGCGCATCACTGAGCTTCCGCAGGTCCAGTTCGTAGCCCAGATTGCCCGACTGGGCCACATGTCCCCTGAAGGAGAGGCTTGTGCTTCTTCCCAGCTGGTGGTTCGGTACAGCCGAGACATGCGCGCCCATGGTGACAGGGGGATACACTATGCTCGTGCCGTACTGAATCGATATCCGGGAAAGGGCGTCGGTATTGTCGCTTGTCCAGTACTGCGGCATCCAGGCAAGCATGCCCGGATCATACCGTCCCCCACCTCCCGCGCATCCCTCAAAGAGCACGTCCGGATGCCGTGAGACAACCTCACTGATGACCCGGTAAAGTCCCAGTATGTACCGGTGGGCGATCTCTCCCTGCCGGTCAGGATGCAGGGCGGCAGACGAGAACTCGCCGAAACAGCGGTTCGCGTCCCACTTGACGTAGTCCGCATCCGCATCGCTGAGGATACGGTCAATGGTGCCGATAAGGAAGTCCTGAACATCTTCCCGGGTAAGATCAAGGATGAGCTGATTCCTGCCGGTTGTCCGCTGCTGCTCCCGGGAGCCAAGCACCCAGTCGGGGTGCTCAGTCAGGAGCCTGCTTCCGGGCGAGACCATCTCAGGCTCCACCCATATCCCCATCAGCAGCCCCTTGGCGTG
>SKXS01000238.1 GCA_007128345.1 Spirochaetia bacterium | reverse complement strand
GCCCTGGAGAGGAAGACCTCTTCGCCTTCCTTCAGACTGATGGAGTTTGCTATTCCCCGGCCCTGGAGATTCTGCAGACCGGCTTCAATAATCTCCCATTTTGACGAGTCAACCATGATAGGAACCCGGGCTATATCCGGTTCACCTGCTGTACGCCTGAGAAAACCGGTCATAGCCTGGACCCCATCAATTTGGCCGTCATCCATACAGACATCCAGTATGTGAGCCCCTGCTTCAACCTCTTCCCTGGCAATATCTGAGGCATCATCCCATAATTCCTGCTGAATGAGCCTCGCAAACTTTCGGGAACCGGCTACATTCGTCCGTTCCCCAACAATGAGTACCGATCCTTCACTTGCCAGGGGGAGTTCCACTAAACCGCTCAAGCCGATGCCCGTCGGTTCAGAAGAGAAGTCTCTTGGCTTCGCCAAATCAGCTTCCTGGGCAATACGTGCTATATGCGCGGGTGTGGTGCCGCAGCATCCGCCAATAATATTCACCATCCTGAGGGAGAATACCGGCTGCAGTTCATTGATCATAGTTTCCGGAGTCTGTGAATAGGCGCCTAGGGAATCCGGCAGTCCTGCATTTGGGTGCATGCTTACTGCGCACGCAGCTATTCGTCCCAGTTCCTCAACAAAAGGGATCAGCCCTCCAGCGCCGAAGGAGCAGTTCACCCCAATGGAAAACAGGCGATACGGCTCCACTGCACGGTAGAACGCTTCACAGGTCTGTCCAGTCAAAGTCCTGCCGCTGGCATCGGCTATAGTTATGGATACCATAAGGGGAAGTGCGAACTCTTTCCTGGCAAACACCTGCTTAGCAGCATAGAGTGCCGCCTTGCATGTCAGTGCATCAAAGCATGTCTCCACCAGCAGGATATCAGCTCCTCCATCCATGAGACCTTCAATTTGCTTTTCATATCCCTGGGCAAAGCCTACGAAGCTCACATCCCGATGCTCAGGTTCATTGAACCGTGACGGTATGGATGCCATTTTGCTGGTAGGGCCTATGGATCCTGCCACAAACCGGGGAATTCCTGATGTGTCCGCTGCCGCATCTGCGGCGCTGCGGGCTAGTTCTGCCGCCCTGCGGTTCATCTCGTAAACTAGGGATTCGTTACCATATTCTTTCTGTGACACTCCATTGGCATTGAAAGTGTTTGTCTCAATAATGTGTGCCCCAGCTTCCAAATAAGCTGTATGGATGCCGGAAATCACTTCAGGAGCAGTAAGCACCAGGATGTCATGGTTACCCCGCTGATCTCTGGAAAAATCACCGGTATAATATCTGTCATCCAGATTAGCAGCCTGAATCATGGTCCCCATGGCACCGTCAAGCACAAGCACTGAACTCGCAACAAGCTCATGCAGTCTTTGTATTCTCCCGTACCTGGCTTCCTGGTTTCGAACAACCCTACTTCCCATACACCCTCCTGGGTTTTCTATCACGCGAAAGAGAACAAGAAGGATCCGCACAAACCGGCCTTGTCCCCAAGAATAATCACCCCTGACAGCACTGCCTCACAGAGCTTCATATCTTCAATTACCTCATCCACATCATTGCGGCTCTTCACCCGGTTGGCAAATCCTGTCGCCAAGGCATCCGCAAGAATTGGATTATACGATGCCACCATAACCGCATCGGCTTTCCCTAAGCTCAGCGAGTGCCCCACCGTTCCCGATGAGGTGCATACCCCCAGCGGTGTGTTCTCCGGCGGAATTTCAACTTGGATTTTCCCGGATATCGGAGAAGATCCGGCAAACACAGACAGTTTTATGGGTTCTTCAGCATATACCCAAATATCACCGCCATTCTCCACAATTAATTCTCTGACAGTAAAGGTCTTCAGCAGCACCCTTCCCACTTCCCGGGCAAATGCGCCGGCAACTGACGCCATCGGACCGGTCCCAGCCATCATGCCTGCATGAATCATCTCCCTGATGAGTTCAGGTGCTTCGGCATGATCTTCTATAGGATCCATGGAATTCAGGAACTCTGCATAGTCACTGCCATAGTGTACAATACATGTCCTGGTGCTGACCACCGTTTGATATGCCGTCCTTTTAAAGCTGAGCATATCTAATGATGCGGCACTGAGTGCATCCACCGCTATCCAGAGATCAGTTTCCCGATAGCTCACTTCAAAGGAAGAAAACCTCCCTTCGCCAAGTGAGCGACGGTAGGATCTCGGCTGGTACATCACTCTTCCATGGCGATTCTGAACAGCTGCAGGGGACAGGCTTTCACGCACCTTCCGCATACCACACATTTCTCAGGATCAAAAAGCAGCTCCCAGGAATCAGCATCCATCATGAGAGCACCGGAAAAGCATACAGCAGTGCAGCTGCCGCAGGCAACGCACTGGTCTTGGTCAAATTGCAGCTGTTTTTCCAGAGGAACGCACTCTACACCCGCTTCCTTTGCGTATTCAAGCGATTGGACAATGTTCCCGTCAGCTCCCTCAAGTTCCACTACAAGTTTACCCTCCCGTCCGGAGGTGACATCCGCATTGAGAATATTCACCATCACATCATAGTGCTTGGCAATCTCTGAAACGATCGGGCGGTTTACAATATCTGGAGAGAAAGTAAAAATGTATCGTTTATTCATGTTGCGCTCCATTACTGCCGTTTCAGGCCCTTCACGTGGGTGTGCGTTGGAAAGTGTTCAATCGGTTTGGTGATCTCAAACTGACCACCCTGGATCCATTGCTTAAGCTCCCCAGCAATCTCCCTGGCTCTCAGAAGGCTTGAAACCGGAGCGGTCTTGACCTTCTTTCCGTTTATCTCAATGGTACCAGACCGCAGCATTGCATAGGTAGCAGTACCGACAATCGGCTTCTCAGACCGGCCATAGTCAAGGACCGTGGTCTCTATGTGTTCATTCCTGATTGACACAGATCTTGCCAGCTCCTCATCAAGCACTGGTATGGGTATGCCGATACCGACAAAAAGCGTTACGCCGTAGCGCTCCATATAGGCCGCCTTGATGTATCTTGTGTGCATCTGTTTTGCATCACCTATGACCGACAAGGTTCCGGCGTTGCTGGTGGGTACCCCGTAGATATTCTTCTGCTTGGATGTATTGAACTGGGTTCCATACCAGGATACGAATCCTTGGGCTCCTCCGAGAAATATCCTCGTACCGATACCTACTGTACGGAAATCCGGATCATTGAGCAGCGGACTCAGCTCCCCCGAAGTGGAGTATGTCGCATTGCCGAAGCGCGGCAGCAGAGAGCCCATGTAGGTATAGATGGTATGCCCAAGAGAATTCACGGCAGCGGCATAGTTCTGATAGGCATTGCGCGGGTTAAAAAGGAAAAACTCGTTGACCAATTCCTTGTTTACAATGGTTTCAACCTCTTTTGTAGGATAGCAGTCAGTCCCCCTGGCTTTTGCCTTGAGCCTTATCTCCTTCCCCTCAATCAGTTCCTCAATGACGTGCGCCCCTCCGTAGGTTTCATTGTACTTCGACTCAGCAGTAGCGCCGATATAGGCATCAACTGCGGCAAGGCCGGCATACGCCGGAACATCATTGAGCAGCACCTCCTCCATTCTAATGGGTGGATCATAATGTCCGAAATTAATGAATGCACCTGATGAGCACATCGGTCCGAATGTCGCCGTGGTCACCACATCGACTTTTCTGGCAATCTCACCGGGGTCACATTCAAGTGCCATTTGGGAGACTTCTTCAGCAGTAACCACAACAGCCTGGCCTTTTCTGATTTTTTCATTGATCTCGTCATAACTCTTTTTTACAGCCATCTCACCGTTACCTTACCTCTCGTTCGTTTTTTTCTCCTCAAGATAGTCCGTAAGACCCTCTCCGTCAAGAGAGCCTCACATTTGCAGATCATTGATGGTCAAGCCTTTATACAGATGGTATGCAGGTTCCTCGTACGGATGAGCTTTGCGCATGGACTGCAGCACTGCCCGTTCATATCCTTCCCTCACAGTTATTTCCAAACGGATTTCAGGAACCTTGCTCAATTCTCCCTGTGATCCAATGAACGGGCTGCTCCCCTCAAGCGATCTGAACTGGCCTACTCCCTCTGTTTCCCATGAACACTCCCCGTAATCTCCCAGCATCCCTGCACCTGCAGCGAACACTGCCCTCTTCACCTGATCCAGGTAATCAGCAGGCACATAGACAACAAGAATGTACATATGCAAGCTCCTTATCTGCAGAATCATACCATATTCATCTGTGAATTGCAGTACCCTTGACATGGGCGTTCTGATGCATCATGGTAACCCTATGATCAGGCTAGCTGCAGCTCTGGGAAATCCTGGGAACGCATATGCACGAACCCGCCATAACCTGGGAGAAATGGTCCTGCTTGCATATGTGAAAACGTATCAGGTGAACTGGAAAACTAAATTCCACAGCCGTTACGCGAAGCTTCCAGATACGCAACTGCACATGATCATCCCTAATACCTTCATGAATCTATGCGGGAAGGCAGTCTCAGCAGCGTGTTCCTTTTTCTCCGTACCACCTGATGAACTGATCATTCTCCATGACGATCTGGAGCTGCCCTTTGGATGGGCTGAAGTACGTAAAGGCGGAGGACTTGGGGGGCATAACGGTCTCCGCTCCATCACGGGAGCACTTGGAAGCCGTGACTTTTACCGGCTGCGGCTAGGAATCGGCAGACCTGAGCGGGGATCGGTTTCGTCATTTGTGCTCAGCAGGTTCACGCCCGATGAAGAATCTCTCCTTGATACATATATCACAAGGGGAGCTGCGCTATTTGCTTCATCTATTGATGAATTCATACCGCCGGAACAAAAGAAGGTATGGTTATTAGCTTAGTTGTGAACAGAATACATTTCTTTGTGTCGACTCCTCAGATCCACCTTGATATAATCAAGTGATACACCCTCAGGAGGATGTACGTGAATCAGCATGGTCTCAGAATAGCATTGCAGGCACGGCGTAAGCTCGGCATCACACAGATACTTTTTTCAAGCGACGAGGGGGTTACCAGTCATTATCGGACAGCCCATGAACTGGTACACGCCTGCAATGCGGCGGGAGTTGTCCCCAAACCATCGCTCTCTGTCATCTACGCCACAGGACTTCTTGCTGCGGTCTACCGGGAAATCATTTCTGTGTACCTTTCCGATGGTCCTTCTGACGCCTTCAAGGAATTCCGGAAACAGGTCAGCGGCAGAATACCTGATGTCTCCAAGGTGCTCAGCACCTATGCTGAACACTTCCCGCTCGGTACCGATGAGGTTGAAAAAGACGATATACGGATGGCTGATCTGTTCATACACGAGATTTTTCAGAAAAACCGGGCAGTCATCTCAGCTGTTCCCATGTTTTTTGACAGCAGTCCACTGAAGAAGCATGCATCCTATATACCGCTGGTGAACCACCTCTTTGACTACCTTGCCTCCCTGCCCCCGGTGGGCAGTACCGGCAAGAGTCTTCCCGCACTGCTGCTTGAACCGATTCATGCATACCCTGATGACCTGGTCAAGCAGCTCGAATTCGTACGTATCCATTGGAAAGAATTCATACCCGATCTACTGGAAGACTTGCTGCGGGTTATGGATGTTATCAAGGAGGAGAAGCGACCTATCTTTCCTCCAGGAAGCGGACCATCCATGGAGCCGGATTATACGGGGCTCGACATGGAGCTTGAGCAGTTCAGTGTGGATGCCAACTGGATGTCCCGGGTCGTGATGATTGCTAAAAGCACTTTGGTATGGTTTGACCAGCTGTCAAAGCAGTACGGGTATCCTATAACCCGATTGGACCAGATCCCAGATCAGGAGCTTGATATCCTGGCAGAACGGGGATTCTCCTCATTGTGGCTCATTGGCCTTTGGGAGCGAAGCCCCGCTTCGCGAACCATTAAGCATCGGTGCGGAAACCCGGAAGCTGAAGCTTCGGCCTACTCCCTGCTGCGCTACGAAATTGCTGACTCCCTGGGCGGATGGGAGGCGCTTCATGCACTGAAGGAGCGCTGCAGCATGCGGGGCATCAGGCTTGCATGCGACATGGTCCCTAACCATACGGGATTGGATTCCGACTGGATGATCTCCGAACCGGATTTGTTTCTCCACGTCCCCTATCCTCCTTTCCCGGCATATACGTATACCGGCGAGGATCTCTGCGGTCATTCCGATGTAGGGGTATATCTGGAAGATCACTACTATGACAGGACTGATGCGGCGGTCACATGCAAACGGGTTCACTTTTCTACCGGAGATACCCGGTATATATATCATGGAAACGACGGGACAGCCACTCCATGGAATGATACCGCCCAGCTTGACTACCTGAATCCTCGTACCCGCGAGCTGGTGATAGAGACGATTGTACATGTTGCCCGAAGCTTTCCAGTCATACGTTTTGATGCAGCCATGACCCTGGCTAAGCGGCATATCCAGCGACTTTGGTACCCACGCCCCGGACATGGAGGAGACATCCCCGGAAGGGCTGCATTCGGTATGGATGCTGAGAGCTTTCAAAAAGCAATGCCCCAGGAATTCTGGAGAGAGGTGGTAGACCGGATAGCAGAGCAGGCCCCTGATACGCTCCTGCTGGCTGAGGCTTTCTGGATGATGGAGGGATACTTCGTTCGTACGCTGGGCATGCACCGGGTGTATAACAGCGCTTTTATGAACATGCTCAAGAACGAAGAGAATGAGAAGTATCGAAATACCATCAAGCATACCATAACCTTTGATCCGGAGATTCTTAAACGGTTCGTCAACTTCATGAACAACCCGGACGAAGATACCGCTATTGCACAATTCGGGGATGGAGATAAATACTTTGGAGCAGCCACTCTTCTGGCTACTATGCCGGGACTGCCTATGTTCGGCCATGGACAAGTTGAAGGGTTCCATGAGAAGTACGGCATGGAGTACTCACGGTCGTACTGGAATGAGGTCCCGAACCAGCATCTGGTACACGAACACTACCGGCGCATATTCCCGCTTTTGAAGCTCCGACCCCTCTTCTGCAGCGCTGAACTGTTCAGACTCTATGATTTTCATACCCGCGAAGGTATCAACCAGGATGTCTATGTCTATACGAACGGCACAGGCACTCAACGTGGCCTGATTATTTACAACAACTCCTATGAACGGACCGCCGGCTGGTTCCACACTTCGGCACCGTATCTGGATAAATCTGCAGAGCAATCTCATACGACTCAACATATTGCTGAAGCACTAGGCCTCTCTCCAGGCGACCATCGGTATCTCATCTTTCATGACCCGATCGGAAAGCTTTCGTACATCAGATCATCACTGGAGGTATGGACGAATGGTCTCTATGCTGATCTCAACGGCTACGAAACCCAAGTGTACCTGGATTTCAGGGAAGTTGCAGATATTGGCGGACTGTACCATGAACTGGCTGGGCTGCTTCAGGGTACCGGCAGCAGTAATATCGGCCATGAGCTGCTTCTGCTGCGTCTTCGGCCGATCCACAGGTGGATTCTTCCATTTGCCCAGGAAGATCAGCTGCACATAATAACATCGTTCTGCAAGGGTGACGAAACGGTCCTTGACATGGTCAAACAGCGGTACCTGGCACTGTACCGGGGACTGATCCAGTCATGGAACAATGAATTTCATACAGAAGGGACGGAGTTCATTGATCAAATGCCTGAGTTCGCTCTGCGAGTACTTCTGGAAATGACTGATCAGCTGTTCAACCTCTTCTCCAGGCTTTCAAAGATATCTCTACTGGACACTGAAGGGGCTGCATACCCGCTGAGCCGTTTTTTGATACACGCCATGAAGGTCATGCCTGAATTTCCTGTCGGCATTCTGACATCTCTGCTGATCTGTCCCATGACAAGAGCAAGCCGAAGGGTGGGGGTTCACCCCCGATATACGAAAGAACTCCTTTTGGACAGCATATTCGACGAGATGCTCACATCCCTCGGCGTGGCTCCTGAAGAGATACCGAGGTTCCTGCTCGGATCGGAAATTCTTACGCGTTATGACGGATGGGCAATTGATGTCCTTTCAGGCAACAGAACTTCCCAGGACCAGCTCGCCTGGTTCTTCTCAGATCCTCTATTCCAGGAGTTCACTAAGAGCAACTGGCATAACGGCATCCAATGGTACCACAAAGAATCATTCCAGGAAGCACTTGTCTGGCTCGCCGCGGCCCAGCTGTTTTCCTTCGAGGAAGAGTCGCTTAATGATCAGCAACGTATGCACATGGAGCAGCGTGTACATGCTATGATACACCGTTGGTACCTTGCAGAAACCCAATCATCATACCAGGTGAGTAAAATTATTGAGTTGGCTTGATGGATTCGACTTCATACAAGCTTTTAGCGATAGGCATCCTCCGTCCCTGCCCGAAGGCCTTGGCTGATACTTTGAGTACCATGGCTGCCTGTCTCCGTTTATATTCACTAAGCTCCACAAGCCTGATAACGTTGTGTACAGTTTCCTGGTCATACCCTGCATCTACGATCTCTTCAGCTGAAGCACACTGGATCAGGTACAAACGCAGTATGCTGTCCAGCACATCGTATGGCGGAAGGGAGTCATCATCACGCTGGTCGTGCCTCAGCTCGGCTGAAGGTGGTTTTGTCAGCACGCGTTCAGGTATAAGATCATCACCGGCCTGCTGGTTAATATGCCGGCACAAAGAAAACACCTCCGTCTTCATGAGGTCACCAATCAGCGAAAGGCTTCCGCACATATCGCCATAGAGGGTGCAGTATCCTACCGCTAGTTCCGATTTATTGCCTGTGGTAAGCAGCAGGGACCCTTTCTTATTTGACCATGCCATGAGCATCATACCCCGTATCCTTGCCTGGATATTCTCTTCGGTAACACCGAACGGCCCATCGCCAAGACTGGTTGTAAGGCTCTCAAGCATGACAGAAAATATCGGTTCTATGGAAATTTCTTCGTAGCCGATACCAAGCCGCTTTGCAAGCACACGGGAATCCTCAAGACTATGAAAAGTTGAAAACCGTGACGGCATGGCATATGCATGCACTCGATCTGGCCCTAAAGCTTTTACCGCGAGCACTGAAACCAAAGAGGAATCAATACCCCCCGAAAGGCCAATATTAACGTGAGAAAATCCGGTCTTCTCCATATAATCGGTTAACCCGAGCACGAGTGCCTGTTCCAAGTCACCATAGACATCTTCATGGTATGAAACCGCAGGCTGCTTAGGCATATCTGCTAGTTCGCAGATCAGGTAATCCTCAGTGAATGAAGAGGCCATTACCGTAATTCCGGTTCCCGGCCAAAAGACCATGGAAGTGCCATCGAATATCAGGGAGTCATTAGCCCCAACGGCATTTACAAATATCACGGGAATCCCGTGGGTTTCGCTAAGTTCTTTGATGATGTTTATACGTTCTTCAATCTTGCCGATATGGTACGGAGACGCAGAAAGAACTATGAGGAGATTAGCCCCCTGTCTGACTTGATCTCCAACTGGATCAGCTGCATAGATGAAGGTGCCCGACCCCCTGAGCCAGATGTCCTCACACACAACTATACCGCAATTCAGGCCTTTGTACGAAAAAGGTATGCGGCTCTTTGCAGGCTCAAAGTACCTGTCCTCGTCAAATACATCGTATGTAGGAAGGAGTGTCTTAGCCTGCCGGTGAGCGATCTTCCCGTTTACAAGCACTACAGCTTCATTCTGCAGGGGCTTGCCTACCTTGCTTGTCCGTTCACCGACACTTCCTAGTACAACTGCTATTCTTGGAGGTATCTGTTCACAGAGCCGTGCAAGTGCACGATTATTTTCACTGATGAAATTATGGTAAGTCAGCAGGTCCAAAGGCGGGTACCCGCACAGCGAGAGCTCAGGGAATAAGACCATATCAGCTCCATCACGTGCTGCTCTGCTGATAACGTTAAGCATCTTCTGTGAATTTCCCGAGAAATCCGCGATCTTCGAATTGATCTGACCAACGACAATT
>SKXS01000130.1 GCA_007128345.1 Spirochaetia bacterium | reverse complement strand
CCTTCCTTAACGTCCAGACAGGGAATAATTCTCTTTGTCAGCATATGTTTCTGCTCCTTCACTCATCTATGCTTCTGTTGCCAGGCTGAAAGCACAGCCAAAGAAATCGCTCCTTCATAGAGCGCCTTGCCAATAATCACCCCTGCAACGCCAACAGCTTCTAAAGCTTCCAAATCACCTTCCGATGATACTCCACCGCTGGCGATCAGTTCCACCTGGTGCTCTTTCTTCCGGTGCACCCGATTCAGAATATCCTGATAAAGCTCTATCGCAGGCCCCTGCATCATGCCGTCCTTTCCAATATCTGTGCTGATCACCTTTCGAATGCCTCGCCGCAGGTACTGCTCGATAAACTCAATAATTTCTATCTGTGACTGCTCAGTCCAGCCGGATACCGATATGTGCCTGTCTTGGGCGTCAGCTCCTAAGATTATCTTATCACTGCCGTAAATGCTCAGCCATCGCAAAAAAAGATCCGGGGCCTTGACGGCAACGCTTCCGCCGGTAACCATGGCCGCACCAGAATTAAACGCAATACGGATATCTTCATCACGCTTGATACCGCCGCCAAAATCAATAACCAAGTCTGTTTGATCAGCTATCCGTTCCAGAATCCGATAGTTAACGATAGATCCCGTTCGCGCACCGTCCAGATCTACCAGGTGGAGCCTTCTCAGTCCGGCATCAGCAAACTGCTTGGCTGCATACAGCGGATCTTTATGATAGAGCGTTTTTTCCCCGTAGTTTCCCTGGGTGAGCCTCACACAAGAGCCGTCAATAATATCGATAGCCGGTATAATCTCCAATGTTGTTTCTCCTCACACACAATCCATTGTTAAAAAGTTCTTTAATATTCTCTCCCCGATATCACCGCTTTTTTCAGGATGGAACTGCGTACCGAATCGGTTGCCCTTCCCCAGTGCCGCGCTAAATGGAATTATATACTGGCAGCCTGCTATGGTATCATCTCCTTGAGGTACGTAGTAGCTGTGTACAAAATACAAGCAGCTTTGTTCGGGAATACCAGAGAACAGACCGGAATTCATACCATAAAGAGAATTCCACCCCATATGCGGCACTTTATGCCCTTTCGGAAAACGCCTTACCTCTTCAGAAAATATCCCGAGGCACTCTGTATCCTGCTCCTCACTGTATCTGCACATAAGCTGCATGCCCAGACAAACCCCCAAAAAGGGCTGGTCCAGATTTCTCAGCACCTCATCAAGTCCACGCTGCTTGAGGTACCGCATAGCAGAACTGGCTTCGCCGACTCCTGGAAAGATGACACGATCAGCTGCATAAAGTGCATGAGGATCATCGGTCACATCAGGTTCTATGCCAAGCCGATTGAGCGCGCAGACCATGGACCAGATATTACCTGCATTATACTTGATTACCGCAATCCTCTCTCTAGTCATCCTTAAAGCACTCCTTTCGTTGAAGGGAGGTCAGTATCAAGAGGATCCCTTCGGACCGCCATACGGATGGCCCGAGCAAACGCTTTGAAGAGCGCTTCTGCTTTATGATGATCATTATCTCCGGTAACAGAAAGTGCCAGATTGCAGAGCGCTGCATCAGAAAACGACTTGAAGAAATGAAATATCATCTGGGTAGGCATAGATCCCACGTATTCACGAGTAAACTGCGCATCCCATATGCATGCCGGCCTGCCTGAAAAGTCAATTGCTGCCTGAGCCAGGCACTCATCCATGGGAAGCAAAAATCCGTATCGGCTGATACCCCGCTTATCCCCCAGTGCTTCCCGGACTGCATGTCCCAGCACTAATGCTGTATCTTCTATGGTGTGGTGTTCATCAACATGCAGATCACCTGATACCTTGAGCCGCAGATCGATCTTCCCATGCTTTGCCACCTGATTGAGCATGTGGTCAAAAAATCCTATACCTGTACTGATGTCAGCTTGCCCCGTTCCGTCAATATTCACTTCAGCCCTGATTGAGGTTTCATCGGTATTACGTATTATCTCTGCTTTCCTCGGAGGTTTAATACCGTGCTCCCCCGCAAGCAGAGAGGTAATTTCCTGCCAATCATCAGTGATCGCGACACACAGTCGTCTGAGCTCATCATCAAGCTGATCCATTGCCTGTACCGTTTCTGAATGTGTAAACCACAGCAGTCTGCATCCAAGGCTTTTTGCCAGTTCATGACACTTTTCAGAGCCGATAATAAGCGACTGGGACATATCATATGGTTCCTTGAGGTACGTATCCAATATGGAAAGGTCAGATGATTCTTGGGAAGAATCATCTCCTGATGCCCTGCTATGTGTAAGCACCTCATCAAACACCACCCCCTCCCCCTGCAGCACTTCAAGCAGCTTATCCTGTATCAGATGAACCTGCGGCTCATGGAGTGCCGGAATGTACTGCTCTCCAGAGCATGTGAGCATCACCAACTGAAATATATCCTGGCGTGCAAGTATCCCGAGAGCGCTGATAACTCCAGGTGAGAACGTGAAGAGCTCAAAGAGACTGTCGGTGCATTTTTCCCGCTCTATCCGAAGTATGGGACCATCACGCTCTATCAGCAGCATTTTAGACACCATTATGTACGCTCCTTTTCAAGGGTTATGCTCTGTAATGCATCCAAAAGCATCCTGTTTTCTTCAGAAGATCCTACGGTAATTCGTACGCAGCCGCTGCACCTGTATTCGTGTTCCCTGTTCCTTATGATAATCCCCTGCTGCTTCAAGGATGAGCAGAGCCCTGCAGCATGTATAGTTTTAACCAGCAGAAAATTCGCTTCCGAAGGGTATACCTTTTCTACGTACGGCAGTTCAGCTAACGATCGGGAAAGCTTCTCCCGTGCCTCTCTTATTACATCAATTTCCCGGACAACTTCTTCTGCATGATCCAACGCCTCCAAAGCGGCCTGCTGCGACAGAACACTTACATTGTAGGGATACTTAATCGTATTGAGCACCCGGATAATTTCAGGACTCCCGTATGCCATACCCACACGGGCGCCTGCCATTCCCCAGGCTTTTGAGAAGGTCTGCAGTACTATCACATTTGAATATTTTTCAATGAGACTCAGATTGGATGGACCGTCATGAAAATCCTGATATGCTTCATCTATGACTACGATGCCAGGAAAGCTGTTGACCAGCCTAAGTATATCCCCATGAGGAAATGCATTTCCCGTGGGATTGTTGGGGCTGCAGACAAACAGCAGCTTCAGGTCTCCGGCAAAATCCCGGTGCTCAAAGAGTATGGAAAGTCCTTCCAGGTCAAGTGAAAAATCTTCCTGCAAGGGCATCCGTATAGTCTCGATATCATTGAGGTCAGCAAACACCTGATACACACCGTAGGTAGGCGGCATGATAACTGCTTTATCGGATCCAGGCTCAGCAAATGCCCGGATTATGAGATCGATCGCCTCATCGCTCCCGTTACCGAGGAATATCTGATGAGGAGTACATCCCCTGAGGGCTGCAAGTTTTTCTTTTAATTCTCTCTGCAGAGGATCAGGATACCGGTTTACTTGATGGGAGGTAAATCCCCGGTAGTTTTCATTTGCATCCAAGAATATACGTGCATCTCCGGAATACTCGTTTCTGGCGGAAGCATACGGTTTCAGGAGCCGTATATTTTTCCTCAGCAAGGATGCTATTCCTGAATCTTGAATCATACTGTGCCTCCTTTTTCTCCATGTAAACGGTTCAGCCTTACTGTGACGGCATTGCGGTGTCCTTCAAGTCCCTCTTCCGAAGCAAGGATTTCTACCACCGGTCCAAGATTTCGGAGACCTGCCGGTTCAATCCTCTGGAATGTAATATGTTTCTGAAAACTTTCCACACTGATGCCGCTGTAAGCCCTCGCCCATCCTCCCGTAGGCAGCGTATGGTTTGTCCCGGACGCATAATCTCCAGCAGATTCGGGTGTCCATGGTCCCATGAACACAGATCCGGCATGCTTGATGCATGTCTCCCACTGATCAGCATCCTGCCTGAGGATTATCAGATGTTCGGGGGCATACCCGTTCACCAAATTGAGGATCTTCTCCCGATCTTCAGTACACACAATCATACTGTTTGCCAGGGATGCCAGGGCAAACTCTTTCCGGGGCAGTTTCTCCAGCTGATCAAGCAGTTCGGATATTACCTGATCAGCCATTTTCTTATCAGGAACGACAGCTATGGCCTGGCTGTCGTTCCCATGTTCAGCTTGGCTCAGCATATCAGCTGCTATTACTTCAGGGACGGAGGAACTGTCAGCAAGGATCATGACTTCTGATGGTCCTGCAGGTATGTCCACTGCGGTGTACTCACCTGCCACCATTTGTTTGGCAGCAGTAGTATAGCGGTTCCCCGGACCGAGAATTTTATCAACTTTGGGGACGGAGGTTGTTCCGTAGGCCATAGCTGCTATTGCTTGGGCTCCGCCCGCTCGGATTATCTTGGTAACTCCGCATAACTGCGCTGCATATACCGTTGCGGGGTAAATGTCACCGGTTTTATTCGGCGGTGAGGCAAGCACTATTTCACTGCATCCAGCTATCTGAGCCGGGATTGCCAGCATGAACACAGAAGAGAACAGCGGCGCAACCCCTCCGGGCACATAGATCCCCACACGTTCAATCGGCTGAACTCTTCTCCAGCAGCGGACTCCTTTCTGGGTCTCAACAGATACTTCACTCTTTCCCTGGGCTGCATGAAATGCGTATATGTTTGCCCGGGCTTGCTCCATTGCAGTCTTCAATTCAGGCGCGACTTTACTGGCAGCAGCTGCCACCTCCTTATCAGTGAGCAGTATGCGATCAATCTCTACTCGGTCGAAGATCCTGGTGAACTCTTTAAGCGCTTGGTCTCCTTTTAATCTCACCTGGTCAAGGATGCCGCGCACCTGTTCACGGATTTCACTGTCATGCTGATCGGGCCGTTTGATGATGTGTTCTATATCTGTCATGTCAGGTTCAGCATACACTTGTACGGGGATTCTCATACTATCCTCCATTAGGTAACGTATACTTAATTATATGCCAAGAGAAAGAACTTCCTGCTGCTAGTCAGTCATCTTCTCTATAGAGGTTACCAGGATGCCCTGTGCTCCAAGCTCCTTGAGTGCTTCAAGAACCTCCCAAAATACATCCTCATTCACTACTGTCTGTACAGATATCCATCCTTTTGTATAGAGCGGAGTAACCGTTGGACTTTTCATGCCGGGAATGATTCTGGACACCTCTTCAATGTGCTCTTCAGGCAGATTAAAGAGTATATACTTATAATGTTTCGCACGCATCACCGCATCAATGCGCACGAGCAGTCTTGAGACATTCCTGAATTTTCCAGGATGCAGACGCTCCAGATCTTTTCTGCATATCAGCACCGCCGAAGAATGGTAGAGAACGTCCACCTCCTTTAGCCCATTGCTGATAAGAGTGCTCCCGGTGCTGACAATATCAAAAATTGCGTCTGCAAGCCCGATAGTCGGAGCTATCTCCACAGAACCGCTGACTACATGGATATCCGCATCTACATTTTGCTCTTTCAAACATGATGTGAGTATATTGGGATATGAAGTAGCTATGGACCGGCCCTGCAGATCCTCTATCCCTGCATACACTGTGGTGTTCGGCACAGCAACTGAAAGCCGGCACCGAGAAAACCCCAAGTCCCGAAGTATTTCAACTGAAAAACCTTTCTCATCTACTTCGTTTTTCCCGACAATCCCAATATCTGCAATCCCATCATAGACATACTCCGGAACATCATCATCCCGAAGAAACAGGAATTCCATGGGGAAATTATCTGCCATAGCTTTCAGCACCCGGGTGTCAGCAGAATAGTCAATGCCGCAGTCTTGTATGAGCGTTAGAGATTTTTCGCTCAGTCTTCCGCTCTTTTGTACAGCAATCCGGATTGTATCTGAGCCGTTCATGATATCCTCCATTACAGCAAACCATTAAAAATACCCGCATGAAATGCGGGTATACATATATCTACAGTATGCACCACACTCCTTTTCATGTGTTATGAGTATGGTGATGCTTTTCGGTATTCCTGTCTTGTTTGTCCACGGTCATACATTACTGATTCATCAGAGGCATGTCAATATCTGCAATCTGCTCAGCTATTTATTATTATACTCAGTGCGGTAGTACCTCTGCTCCTCATCCTTTCTGCGCTTGTATCCTCTGATGATCATAGAAATTCCGTAGACCACAACAAATACTCCAATAACTTTCAGCAGAGTTTCACCAATCTGCTGCGGCATGATGAGAATCAAAAGCGCAAGGGCAATAGAAACGACCGCTTCAACCATTCTGGCAGTCACGGGCATCTCAAGCTTTCGCATTTCAAAAATATTCACTATCCCGAGTATTCCAGATATCAGCAGTTGAATACCAATTACGTAGAGCATCGTTATCCAGGTAATCTTCAGAAAGATCATGGGAAGGAATATCGCAAACAGTCCAATTCCAAGACTGATCCCTCCCCTCAGGATTACCGCGGTCTTCATTGGCTTGGCAAAGGGTGCTTGCATCCCTGTGTAAAGCACAAAAAAACCATTGATTACCGCATAGACACCCAAGGCTATGACGAGAAACATAGCAAAATTTGCAGTTTGGAAAAAAATGAATGCCCCCAGGATCACTGCTGCTATACCAATGCAGATTTTTTGAAACCAATCCTTCATAGGCTCCATGAATACACACCCCCCAAATAATCAATCCTTCACTACATTGAAACACATGATTATGCCCGAAGTAACAGTCTGGAGACGACATTTTTCCCTGCTGTACTACATTGGTGTAGATGCATCAGGGCAGTTCTCAATCCTATGTACCCGCAAATGAACAGGATATATTTCTTTTTAAATAATGTATATGCAATTATACAAGATATATCTTGGGTGATATGGACAGATTATGTGTTCAGAGATTGCGGGTCCTCTGCATGAGGACCCGCTGATATTCCAACTAGAATTGTTACTGTATGCCGATAAGCTCGACTTCAAAAATAAGCAGTTCATTCGGGTCGATGTGAGGAGGACTTCCAGAAACTCCGTACGCCAGATCAGGATGCAGGAAAAACTTATAGATGCTCCCTACCCGCATGAGCTGTACGCCTTCAGTCCACCCAGGGATAACTCCGGAGAGCGGAAAAGTTGCTGGTTCTCCATGAAAATAGGAGCTGTCAAAGACCATGCCGTCCAAAAACGTTCCTTCGTAATGAACCGTAACTACATCATCAGCTGTAGGATAATCTCCATCACCTTCATGTAGTATTTCGTACTGGAGGCCGGAGGCTGTTTCATTGACAGAATCACGCAACCTGTTTTCCGCAAGAAAATCTTCCGCAGCTTCGAGGTTCATAGAGGCAATTTCCTGCTCAAATGCCTGCTGTTCCTCCATTATCTGCATCTGATATTCGTCTAGGGCTTTGTCAATTTCCTCAAAGGAAATGAGGAATTCATCTCCTGCAAAGATATCACTTAAGCCTCTGGCAAAATACTGTGGATCAAGCTCTATTCCCTGCTGCATAAAACTCTGCCCGGCAATTATGCCGAACGCGTAACTGAAGCGTTCCATGAGAGACTCCGGAACACCTAACTCATCAAAGGTTTCCCTAGCTGCAGGGGCTTCTGCTCCTAATATCTCTACGGGTTCTTCACTTTGTCCCCCGGCAAACAGAGACTGCACAGGCAGCAAGATGACCATAACTACGATGAGTACTTTTAACCATTTATTCATACTATACCTTCCCAATAAAAAGAATCGTAAAGAATCAATGTAGCAATAATCCAATAAAAAGGCAAAGTACATACTGCTTCATTTTACGTATGTTACATACTTGGAGTTATTTTGCATGTGCATTCATGGATACAGGAAAAACCACATTCAGCACAATACCAACCAATGTCGCGAGAAGAAGGCAAATGAGGAACCGAGGAAAGCCGGAACTTTACCCTTGGTTACTCATATGTAGATGAGCGTACCGATACCGGCGGTGAAGAGCGCCTTTGAAGAATGCAGGCCATTGAGCAGGGGAACCAAGACAGTAGCGCCAGACATGGCAAATACATGTTGGAAACTCAAAGGAATCCAGCGCTTAATCTCAGGTCGTTCGTTGATGCCGATTGAATTGCTATGCATACATTTCTTCTCCATTTTTGGGCAACTCCAAGGAACCCAAAAAAGGCTTTCCCTACTCCAAACAAGGAATAACGAAAGCCTACCCATGTAAAGCAGCAGGTGCTTCATGTATACAGAAACACATATCAGGTTCATGCAGGTGTACGGCGCAGTATAATCCAGGTGTCTTCACAGCAGTTCTTTGGCATACGTCTATTTTTTTATTGGGTATATATATTGTTGGAAAATGTCAACCTTATAATATTGCGCTCATGCATAGCTGTGTATGCTCGAAAATAGCAAGACAATATCAGATACATACGAAAAATATGCTGAGCTCCAATCACGGCAGACTAGATTTTCGCGTCGACTTTCACGTACAGCCTCGCAAAGCAACCGGGAGTTACTCTATGCATGTTTCTGACAGACAACTCTGCTTTGGTATGTGTATTCTTTCATCAGGCTCAGCCCTGATTTCCTAGATCACCTGAAATGACGCTGCAGCGGGGTGACCCCACTGCATATCTTACAGATATCTAGCTATACCTATATGAGGTTAATAATCAGCATGTCTGGTATTCGATAATCGCGATCAGGAATTCTCCAATTTACAAACTTTCCTCATATCTCCGACACGCACGACATATCCATCCTCTTCCATTGTATTGAGCAGCGGGAGCATGTACTTCCGAGAAAGCGGCACGTGTTTCTTTGCATCAGCTATAGAGAAGTGATCGCCGATCTGCTTACCCTTGAGAATACTGGATACCAGTGACGCATAGATTTCCCTGGGATAGAGAATTGAGCCGTCAAGAACTGCCACATACCCTTCCCTTACGAGAATCCGGAGAATTCCACGATCATCTCGTGTGAGGTGCTTCACTTCCATACCTTGCATGCCTGATGCATGTAACTTCTGCAGCAGCTGCTTTGCAGGCGGGGTGAGATCCTTTTTCCGGCTGGATGCAGTCAGCATATGATTGTTTACCTGCAGCTCACCAATTTCCTGCATATGCTCGATTATTACTGCGACCAGGCCATGGGGAAGCTTGAGCTTACTTTTCAGTTCCTCCTGGGTAATTCCTCCTAACTGACCTGCAAGCTTAATGATGTTCTCTTTCAGGTTTGCTGACCGCTTTTTCTCCACAAGCCAATCTTGATACCAGTCATACCGTATGTCTGGAAATGCGTATTGATCATGGTCAGAGCCTTTCATTTGCGCATACCCGTACATAACAAGACTCACATGGGCCGGTGATTGAACTTCTTCAGGAATTCCATTACGGGAGTACACTAGATCTGCCAGGTGTCTAACCGCATTATCCCGTACTGTTCCAGGAGCTATGAATCTTCCCCTGCAGAGAACATCACTCCCTCCCGGACGCATGCAGATGAACGGCTGATTCCAAAAGCAGACAGCCTTGTCTGAAAAAACTAACCGAGCAAAAATGACTCGGGCATCCTCTCCTGTCATATTAGGTATGAAGTGGACTGTGCAGATACTGTGCCTGGTGCCGTAGGAGACTTCCACCTGCTGATGATTGCGAAGGGGTGCCTCATCAGGGTTTCCGTTATCGATATACCAGAGCACACAAAGCATCTTGGTTTCTACAAAGAAATCAGATTCAGCAGCACACAGACATGAACCTCTGTGTATATGTTCTGCCTTGAGCCCTTGCAGGTGAACTGCTGTACGGGAGCAAGGTGTCACTTCGTCCAGCTTAGTACTGTGTGACTGGAGAGACCTGATGCGGCCTCGTTTTCTTTCGGGAAGCAGAGTTATCTCATCACCAACATGGAGTGAACCACCGACCAAGCTTCCTGTAGCAACTGCTCCAAGTCCCTGGAGTGTAAAGACTCTGTCTATGAACATGCATGTGGGAAAGTT
>SKXS01000249.1 GCA_007128345.1 Spirochaetia bacterium | reverse complement strand
GTGGTGCTTCTGCCAATTATCATGCCTGGAATGGTTGTTGCGCTGTTTCTCAGCAGGGTGTTTGCCAACTTTGGGCTGAGCCAGAGCTTCTTCGGTCTTGTGCTGGCCCATACCCTCATGGGTATGCCCTACATGATCAGGGTGCTTACAACGAGCTTCCAGTCCATACCGCAGGATGTGATTGATGCTGCGGAGAACCTGGGGGCTACTACATTCGTAAAGATCAAGGATATTTTTCTCCCCATGATCAGGCCGGGACTGCTGGCCGGTATGATATTCGCATTCATCGTAAGCATTGAGGAGTTCAACCTGACCTTTATTATAGGAACCCCGACATTTGAAACGATACCGACAATTCTTTTCTCATTCATGGGGTACAATTTCATACGGACGAATGCTTCGGTTGTGGCATTAATCATGATGACCCCGAACATCATTATGCTTTTCGTTGTGGAAAGGTTTCTTAAGTCGGATTATTTAGCAGCATCGCTTGGTAAGATGTGATGCTGGTAATAAATAAATTCATTTATACATGGAGGTATATTGTATGAAGAAATTATGTGCAGTAGTTCTTGTCTTGATGCTTGCTGCAGGAATGGTATTCGCGGCAGGTGCGCGGGAGGAAGCCGCTCCTACAATTGATCTGCAGACAGCCACCTGGGAGGAGATCGTGGAAACCGCTCAGGCGCAAGGACAGGTAACCTTTTATTCCTGGTACTTCCCGGACTATTTTAGGGAAGCTGCAGCGGATTTCGAGCGGCAGTATGGCATCAAAGTAAACTTGGTCATCGGTGACCAGACTGCCAATTTCAACAAGGTCATTTCTGAGAAAGATAGACCTGTAGGTACAGTAGATGCAATGATCGTCGGTGGGCAGTGGGTGAAGACAACCATGGACCTTGATCTCTTCTACGGGCCGATCAAGGATATTATCCCAGATGCTGACCAACTGGCACCGTCCCTCTGGATCGTCCAGGAAGGTGTGCTTACCCACGGGTATTTAGCACCGTTCCATAGAAACCAGACGGGTATTCTCTATGATCCGCAGCGTGTATCCAATCCTCCCCAGACCTTTGCTGAACTTGAAGCCTGGATTGATGCAAATCCGAAACTGTTCGGGTTCAATGATCCGTCACGCGGCGGTTCAGGGCAGTCCTTTGTGCACACCGTAATTAAGCACACCACCGGCGGACTGGAGAAATATGTTGGAGATACCGAAGTAGTTCCGGAGAAGGTAGCTAACTGGGATCTCGCTTGGGAGTGGTTCAATGACCGCAAAGACAAGCTGACCTTCACCGTTTCCAACAATGATTCAATCATCAGGATCAATGACGGCGAAATGGCCATGACATTTGGATGGGATGACAATGTCCAGGATATGATGAACCGCGGTAATATCTTCACCCGGGCACAGATGTACATCCCAGAGATGGGTGCTGCAGGCGGCGGAGATACCATGGGCATCCTGAAGAATGCGCCGAACAAGGCTGCTGCTGCAGTTTTTATTGCTCATATCACCAGCAAGGAGCAGCAGATTAAGAAGTTTGAAATGCTGGGTGCATATCCCTCAAGAATCGACATTCCCATTGAAGGCACCCTGCTCACTGAAGAGGACCGAGAAAATAACGCTCTTGCGTGGTTCCCCGCTCCTTACAAAGACTATATGATAGCTGAATTCGTTCGGAATGTGCTGATGACCCAGTAAGCAGATTATGTTACCGGGCCTGGAAACGGGCCCGGTGCTTCGTTATAAGCTAATATACTGCTTCAAGACGGCTAGAGCCTGCTGATGGTTGTCATTGGTGTGCCCGCCCAGTCCTGTTTCGTCTGTGATACAGAACCCTGCTTCCTGGTAGAGTCGGATTGCCTGCCAGCTCCAGGTCTGCGTATGCAGGTACATATCCCGGTCACCTTCAATTTCGCAGGCCAGCTTCATTCCCGAAGCGATGGCAGCCTTTCCTAACCCTTGTTTTTGGAATTCCGGCCGTACAGCGACCCAGTGCACCCAAGGGTCTCGTCGTTTTCCAGTATACGCCCACCAGATAGTGAATGTTCCGACCGGAACATCCTCAGTATTGCACACAAACAGACACCTCCTCTCCAATTCTTTGACGCAGGGAAGAAAGGTTTTCTGGAAATAGAGCAGCGCATCCATCTCACGATTGAACTCGCCGACCGATGCTTCTATTTCTGCCCAGTAAACCTCATCTCCCGGAATAAAATGGCGAATACTGTATCCATCGGGCAGCCTTGGTTCCATGAGAGCGGCTCCTGCAGGGCGCTTCATGATAAGATCAATATACGGTAGGGACTTATCAAGCATAATCAGCTCCTTTCATGGGGAAGCATACCATGAAAAGGTATTCGAAAGGAAGCTGTTCACGTATTGACAATGAAACTATGCCGCCCCATGATAGCGGATATGAACACCGCATCCATACGCAGTCCTTTCGATGTGCTCGGTTCCTATATATTTCAGGCGCATCGCGGAGGAAGTGACGAAGTTCCTGAAAATACCCTGGAAAGCATGCTCTATGCCTGGCAGTTCGCATCAGCAATTCCCGAAACAGATGTCAGGACGCTGGCTGACGGAACGCTTGTCTGCATCCATGACCGCACCCTGGAGAGGACTGCTGAAGCCCCTGAGCAGATATCTGCGAAGCCGGTCAATGAGCTGACCATACACGACATCCAGACGGCTGATGCTGGAATCAGACATGGTCGGCAGTTCAAAGGGTTCAAAGTTCCTAAGCTGGGGGATCTGCTTGCACTCATGCAGGGTTATCCGTCCCGCAGGCTCTACCTTGAGATAAAAGATGCATCAATTGAGGCAATTGCTCAGATGCTGAACGATTACAGTACTGCGGACCGTATTATATTCATCCACGCAGATGAGCAGCGCTGTGCAGAAATACAGGAATGCCTCCCGGGGGCCCGAACTATGACCTGGTGCAGCGGATCAGCCAGTGCAATCCAGACCCGCTTTGCTGCACTGGAGCAGACACATTTTCACGGACTTACCCAGGTGCAGGTCCATCTGCATGCCTGCGAGTCTGATGGTGTGATTGTCTCAGCGCTGCCTGAGAGGTTTCTGCGGGACGCTCTGCGGTGTACCGGTGAACTGGGGGTGGATTTTCAGGTCTGCATGAAACCTCCGTCCCCAATGGTGCTCAGGTGGCTTATAGATATGGGAGTACGCTGGTTTGTCAGTGACGCACCGCTGGCCTTCACACGAATGATTCGCGATGCGCTCTGTGTGACTCATGCGGTTAAGGTACTGCCGATGCAAGCAGTTGTTGGCGGACAGTCCTCTGAATATCTCCATTGAGGGGGACAAAGCTCTCAGAAGTGTATTCACATACATATTTTCCGTTATAACCGGAGAGCATTGCAAAGAGTGCGTCAAATGGGATGGTACCGTAATACGGTGGGACGTGGATATCGCCGCGGCCAAATGTCCTTCGGTATCCGACAGGCAGGGCATCATAAGCTTTACGGTCAGTCATCCGAAGTTCTTCGAATATCCCGACATTGTCGCTTAGATGTACATGCCCCAAATAGGGCAGCATCTTAGCTGCCGCCTCTAAAAAGTCAAAACCAAAGTACCCTGCAGCCAGGTAGGTATGGCCGGTATCAAGTGCTAAGCGGAGGTGCTTGCTCCCGATTTTATCCACGAGTTCGACTACAGGATCAATAACCTCAACTTCAATATTTTCCAAACATAGGGTTATCCCCATTTCCCCCGCATAATCAGCAGCTTCCCGGTGCCCATCCTGGAACTGTTGTTCAGTGATGCGGTTTTTTGACTGCTCTTCATAGTGGAGGACCAGAGGGTCGGCCCCAAGTTCCTTGCAGATGTCGATTGAGGCGAGCAGCACTTCCCGGTGAAGCTTGATATCTGGATCACGGAGATCAACCCCGCGGCCGATGTGTGCTGAATAGAGCAGCTGGTGCTGGATGAGTTCTTCCTTCACCACATCTACCCATTTCCGGCATATCTTTGCGCCAATGATCAGCGGAAAGGTGTCAAGAGTAATCTCGACCAGGTCAAAACCGTCCTGCTTGAAAGCGGTCAACCATTCGCGAAGCCCTTCTATTGTCTGGCAGTGGGGGAGATTCACCCCAATGATTGGCTGCATCATGGTACTCCTTTGCAAGCAAGTATGTACCATGGCATCTGTGACATGTCAAGCCACTATGCAATGTAGTTATAAAACAAAGTTGACAAAATAGACTATTGCTGTATACTCCTGGTGAGGAGCATCTTATGGCACATTCCATCACATTCGGTTTAAACCACATAGCGTGTCCGTATATGACCTTTCTGGAACTTGCAGCATTTGCAGCCTCCTGCGGTATCGGGGCAATTGAAGTTCGCAATGACATGGACCGATACCCTGATCCATTCAGCGGCATACAGCCTCATGAGGTCAAGCAGGCTGCCTGTGAGACAGGCGTGAGGATATGTGCCCTCAACGCCTTCGGAAGCTTCAATGACGTGCACCGTCTGGATACACGCTTGAATGAGCTGGAGCTGCTGCTCATGCGGCTGTATGAGACCGGAACTGAGGCGCTGATCCTCTGCCCCGTCAATGATGTGAACGACACAAGGAGCGAAGATGCAGCCTTTGCAGATACCGTGCAGTCGCTTAAAGCCTACGGACCGATGCTTGCTGCTCACGGTATCAAGGGATTAATAGAGCCTCTTGGGTTTGCCGTATCCTCTCTCAGATCAAAACGCATGGCCTGGGAAGCAGTGGAGGCATCAGGACATACCGATGCATATGCCCTGGTTCATGACACCTTCCACCACTACCTGGCGGGAGAGCAGGAGTTCTTTCCTGAACAGACGGGCCTGGTCCACCTCTCCGGGGTTGAGGACCGTATTCCTGTAGATGAGATTACCGATGAACATCGGGTATTCATAACTCCCAATGACCGTAGTGGTGCCTCTGAGCAGGCAGCAGAGCTGATTGGCTTGGGATATAGCGGAATCATGTCATGGGAACCGTTTTCGTCCAAAATTCAGCATATGGACAGGGAGTCGCTCAAGCATTCGCTGGGAGAGAGCATCGAAAGGATCATGACGGTCTGACAAACGCAGAGAAGATCAGGAATACTCGACGAATATTCCTTGGGACCTTCCCCTTGCCCCCGCCGAAAAGCAAGTCCTGCTTCTATGCCTTGACGCTGCCGCCGGTAAGTCCGGTTACGAAATGCTTCTGAAAGAACGCAAAGCTGATAACCACAGGTATGATCGAAATAAATGCTGCTGCTGATATCAAGGTCCATTCCACCTGTCCTTGTTCTCCGACAAATCGATAGAGGGCAATGGTGTACGGCCTCACTGAAGCACTGGTAGTAAGAATCAATGCAGCAGTAAAGTCATTCCATCCCTGCCTGAATGCCAGAATAGCTACCGCTGCAAGGCCGGGAGCGGCCAGGGGTGCGGTAATACGGAGCATAGCTTTGAAGGGAGAACAGCCGTCTATCATGGCTGATTCCTCCAGTTCCTCGGGAAGAGTGTCAATATAGTTCTTCATGAGCCATGAAGTGAATGGAGCGGTCTTGAATCCGTGAAGCAGTGCTAATCCCATATAGGTATCGTAGAGCCTGTAGATAATGAACAGCCTGAAGACCGGGATGACGATAGAAAGCAGCGGGAGCAGATTGAGAAACAGCAGTGAAAGCAAGAGCACATCCCGTCCGGGAAACTTATACCGGGAAAATCCGTATCCGGCGAGGAAGCTAGCGATGACTGCGATAACCGCAGTGCCGAGGGAAATGACGAGACTGTTAAGAAACGGCCTGAATCCGAATACCCGGGAGTCGGTGAATATCCTGATGATGTTGGAGAATGTAAACTGCTGCGGAATAAGTGTCGGAGGAAAACCTATAGCTTCGCTGGGTGACTTGAAGGTAGTGACGAATATCCAGTAGAGCGGCAGGATGGTGATAACCGCGTAGAATAGTACGATAGCGTATGCAATGATCTTCCTTGAAGGATTGATGTAGATGCTTGCCATGCTACTCCCTCCCCGGTCTGAAGAACCGCATATACACAATAGCTATGATGAGGGCGAAGGTGAGCAGTACCATGGATATGGATGATCCCAACCCTATCTTGCCGTACTTGAACGCCTGGTAGTACATGAATACCGCCAATGTTTCCGTGCTGTGCATGGGACCTCCAGCGGTCATTGAGAAGATCGTATCGAATACATGGAATGTCAGTCCGGTATCAAGGATAAGGGTCAGCAGGATGAAGCTTTTTATCAGGGGGAATGTGATCAACCTGAATATCTGTGTAGTGCTTGCACCGTCCACTATGGCCGATTCATTCAGTTCCGGGTTGATGCTCTGCAGTCCCCCGGTAAGTATGATAAGGCTGTATGGCACTCCGCGCCAGATGTTTGCAATGATGATCGAAGGGAGAGCCAGGGTGGGATCAGCTGTCCATGACTGTGCAGGCAAGCTGAGAAGGCTCAGCATATAGTTCAGGATGCCTGCACGCGGTTCAAAGAGAAAGCTCCATGTGTACCCTACCATAATGCCTGAGGTAATCCAGGGGAGCATATAGAGGTTTCTGAAGAATGTACGGCCCTTCAGCCATGTTGCGTTGAGCATCAGTGCCAGGAGAAGTCCAATGACAACATGGAAGAACACAGATCCGCCTACAAACAGCGCGGTAATCGTAAGGACGCTGCTGAACGTAGGCCTTTGTATACGGAAAAGTTCAGCATAGTTCTGCAGTCCGACCCATGTCATCTGTCGGAGACTAGCCAGGTGTATTTCATGAAAACTCATCCAGACAACCTGGATTACCGGATATATGGAAAAAAGCAGTACCCCTACAACTAGCGGGGTGATGTAGAGATATCCTACTGCCGGACGCCGCCTCATGCGATAGCTCCTTTATTCGATAAATCAGAGCATACCCCGGGAGCATACCCGGGGCATGCAGAGAACAAAAATGCCTACCATTTCCTCTGATCAAGTATAGCATTTACTCGCTGCGCTGCAAGATCAAGTGCAGCTTTTGGTGCAGCCCTTCCTGTCAGTGCTGACTGGATGGCGAATACGATTTCGGAAGAAATCTGTGAGTATTCGGGGATCGGCGGACGGAACTGTGTATGAGGCAGCACCTCTGCGGCAACATTAAAATACGGAACAGCTGAGAGAAACCGGTCCTCCAGGGCAAGCATGCTTTTTCGTGTCGGGATTGCACCCTGCTTAATAAGGAACTCAGTCATGTTGTACGTCTCAACTACCATGGTGATGTACTCAAAGGCAAGGTCGGGATGCTTCGAATCCCGGGTGATGGCGGCAAGCCAGCCGCCCGAACCTGTGGCAATTGAACCTCCAGGAGGAACGGGAAGGGGAGCGACACCGATTTTGTTCTTATACTCATCGAATGTCAGACCGCCCTTGTCTCTGAAGTCAGCCCAGAATTCACCGACTTTGATCTGCATGGCATACTTCTCGGTGAAGAACCCGTTTGAGACATCTGATTCGCTGATTCCCAGCAGATCTGTCGGGCTAACCTTATCGTTACGCATCAGGTCGACCAGCAGCTGCAGCGCCTGTACCCCTGCTTCGCTGTTAAATGCCGCCCGTGTGTAGTCATCGCTGAGGATCTGGCCCCCTGCCATATAGAGAAAGGGGTACCATCTGTCAGCAGTATGATCGGTGGAGAATGCCGGGAATGCATAACCCCAGACACCGGTAGCAGGATTAGTAAGCTTTTTAGCATATTCCCTGAGTTCAGCCCATGTTGCAGGCGGCTTATTGGGATCAAGCCCTGCTGCACGGAACAGGTCTTTGTTGTAGGAGAGCATACGGACATCAGTCCACAGCCAGAGGCCGTATTCTATGCCGTTCCACTTTGAAGATTGCTGGAAGCTTTCAATGTAGTCGTCCCGGAGTCCGGGTACAGCGGATATCCTGCTGGTAAGGTCGATGAGAATGTTATTGCTGGCAAATTCTCCGAGCCAGATGCAGTCAACCATGACTATATCGGGTCCCCGTTCAGCTCCAACAGTGATAAGCACTTTCTCCCTCTGATCATTATAGGGGAGACCTTCAAACTCAATTCTGACGTGGGGATACTTTTCGCTGAATTTCTCAGCAGCAGTGTACCAAGGTGTATCATAGTTTAGCGAGTAGTCCCGCACCATCGCTGTCAGTACGATTTCTTCACTTTCCCTCCGTTCCGCCCCTGTAAGGGCGAGCGGAAAGAGAATCAGAAGAACTAGTAACCATAAGATTGTTCGTTTCATGGTAACCTCCTTTACCTATTCTCTCTCTGCAGCTTTTAGCTGCAGGATTTTCCGTATGGTCTTAAGATTATCAGGGCAAGCCTAAGGGGTTCTGTTCCCTCAACGCGCTGCTCATGGATCGAACAGTCAAAATAATTGGAAAGGTCAGTGAGTGATCGGATCCTTCCGCAGTCATTCCCGATCACTTCATGACCGCGGACGGTGCCGTGTACCAGAAATTCCAGACCGAGAGGATCGTGTATCTTGATACAGTAGTCTTCGCTGTCCGGTTCAATGGGTACATCATAGTCCCCGGTTATACCGCATAGGGGGCATTCGTCTGCATAGGGATGGAGAGGATCTTCTGTTGCCACTTCATAGTGGACGCTTGCAGGGATGCAGAACAACGTGATCTCCTCTTCCCCGTCTGAAACCACTTGCTTCTCTGCGTGAGCTGCCTTGAGGGGAGTTGCATACCACCGTGCATGGACCTGATGGGTGTGAGACCGGCGGGGATTATCGGGATCGTGGTAGTGCTGCAGAGGACCAATCCTTGATTGGAAATCAGATCTTTCTCCAGGATCCGATGAAAGCCGGAGTATGTTCGGGTTAGTTGTGGCAGGCAATACGAAGTCATCAGCCATACCGAGATAGTTCTCCAGAAGTACTGCCAGGAATGAAACTGCGTATTTGTAGTTCGGTCTCAGCAGAAATGAGCTGTCCACGTAAAACCAGAGATTGGGATACCTGGGCATCTCTTTGGGGAATATTTCTCTTCCAGGCAGGCGGTCTATGAGCAGGTTGGGCATATTCATGAAGGCAGTCCCTCCTTATCTGGATAGAGCGTATCTTTTTCCAGGGTGTCCATCAGCATCTCCATCGATGCGCGTGTGACGTAATCTATGGTGTGATCAGGTTTAAATGCAGCTCCCTTTTCCCATCCCCAGTTCGGATCCTTGTATCCCCGCACAAACACAAAGATCATACCGAGCTGCTTGCATGCGCCGTCAGCGATTTCATTGTCCCCGAACATGACAATCTCTTCGAACGGAACGTCGAGCCTCGCTTGCGCTTCCTCGAAAATCTTCGGGTCAGGTTTCTCAATCCCGATAGTTTTTGATACTATGACGGAGTCAAATAAATGTTCCATGTGAGTTTTCTTCAGATATGCGTCGACTCGCTCGGTGCTTTCTTTTGAAAGGATTGCTGTCTTCACGCTACGGTCACGCAGGTAGGTTATGGCTTCAATGACATCATCGTCTGCGGCTATACGGTCCATGACTGCTGAGCGGTACCGATCCAGGAGTATGGCGGTGTCAATTCCGGAGATACCGAGCTCATTAAGCGTTAAGTCGAAAAAGATCTTTTCCCCGAAGGTATGGCTGAGGAAGGGAATGAGGTTTGCCTTGTTGAAGCCCAGATAGGTTGAAATAAATTGTTCCGGGTCCTTCAGGAAACCGCTTTCCTTCATCCATTCTGCAGTATGCTTCAGCGAATTCAACTGCAGCTGCTTGTCGTTTACGAGCGTATTGCCTAAGTCAAAGGCACAGGCACGAACAGTCATGGCGTACCTCACACGATATGCATTCAGGATGGATGTTGTCACTTTGCTGTAACAATATGCTAAGACATCTTACAGAATATGTCAACAAAAATATCAAAATATTCCATATTGTACCATAAATATACTATAATATTACAAAATAACTAATATAAAATACCCTATATAATTACAATAAAAGGAAAAAAAGATTCAAATATAGAATCATATATAAATTAAAG
>SKXS01000222.1 GCA_007128345.1 Spirochaetia bacterium | reverse complement strand
TCGTCGACGACCTGCTCATCTTCAGAATGTCCGAGCTGCAGTACCTTCTGGTGGTCAATGCGGCAAACATATCTAAGGATTACGCATGGATCACCCAGGACAATCCCCTGGCTCAGGGAGACTCTCCCATACCAGAGGCGAAAAACCAGTCGGATGCCTGGGCGCTTCTTGCACTCCAGGGACCTCAGGCTGAACGCATGCTGGAAACACTCATTCCCGGCGTGCGGGAACTTGCACCCTTCACCTTTCGGGATGACTTCTCTCTGGACGAAATGCCGCTGCTCATATCACGGACCGGCTATACCGGTGAAGACGGGTTTGAAATATACCTGAACGCTGAAGATGCTCCGCTGCTCTGGAGAGTGTTAACTGAACGGTTCTCCCCGGATGAGCTTACGCCCTGCGGACTGGGTGCTCGGGATACCCTGCGTCTAGAGGCGAAGCTTCCCCTCTACGGACACGAGATCTCCCATGAGATCACCCCGCTGGAAGCGAACCTCTCGGTCTTTGTTGACTTTGAGAAACCCTATTTTATCGGAAAGGAAGCCCTCTC
Organism: Spirochaetia bacterium; assembly: GCA_007128345.1. GTDB lineage: Bacteria > Spirochaetota > Spirochaetia > PWKH01 > PWKH01 > SKXS01. Next base: position 2,045 of record SKXS01000222.1, on the reverse strand, counting down.
AAAGCAGCAGGAGCAGGGAATCCCCCGCACCCTCAGGGGAATCAAGATGATCGACCCGGGCGTTCCCCGGGAGGGATATCGGATATACAGCGATAATCGTGATATCGGGTATGTGACCAGCGGGGCAAAGTCCCCGACCCTCAATGAGTTTATTGCCCTGGTCCTTATGGTTCGCGGGAGCGGTCTGAAGATCGGGGATGAAGTAACCTTGGAGATTCACGGGAAGCAGAAGCGTGCCCGGTTGGTGAAAACGCCATTTTTTAAGAACACAGGAAGGAGTACATAGCTATGTCAGAGATCAGGGAGGACCTGCGGTATACCGAAAACCATGAATGGGTCAAAATTGACGGCACTTCGGCGACAGTAGGCATAACCGACTATGCACAGGATACGCTGGGAGAAATCGTCTATGTGGAGCTGCCGGAAATCGACGCCGCCCTTGCCCAGGGAGACGAGGCAGCCAGCATTGAGTCGGTGAAGGCGGCTGCACCGGTATATGCTCCCATCGGGGGGACTGTGACCGGAGTCAACGAGAATCTGGAGGATGCTCCTGAACAGATAAACAGCACCCCCTATGAGAGCCATATATTTACCCTCAAGATGGATGATCCCGCCGATGCCGACGGACTGATGGATGCCGATACATACGCTGAATTTGTACAAAGCAGCGAGTAGGTGATCTATGGAGCGTCAGTACTCATATGTGCCTCATACCGAAGATGATATCAAGGCGATGCTTGCCGCCGTAGGTGCACATGATATAGCCGATCTCTTTGCCGATATCCCGGAAGAGGTGACCCTCCAGGAAGGGCTTGCAATACCTGAAGGGATGAGTGAAAGCGAGGCTTTCTCCTACATGGAAAGGCTTTCGCTTATGAATACGAAGTGCATCCCATTTTTGGGATGCGGCATCTACGACCATATTATCCCGTCGGCGGTAAAGCAGGTAGCTGCAACCCCTGCACTAGTGACTGCATACACACCCTACCAGCCTGAAATTTCCCAGGGGGTGCTCCAGGGAATCTTTGAATTTCAGAGCATGGTCTGCAGGCTGACGGGGATGCAGGTTTCCAATGCTTCGCTGTATGACGGGCATACCGCTGCGGCTGAAGCAGCCGCCATGGCGCTCCAGTCCAAGAGAAAGAGCACGGATATCCTGGTGTCACAGACCGTGCACCCCTTCACCAGAAGGGTGCTGGAGACCTACTATCGGCACAGCGGTATATCTGTTCAGGTGATCCCTTCACGATCGGACGTCACGGACATGGAGAACCTTGCTTCCATGATCAATGCCGATACTGCCTGCGTGATACTCCAGAGTCCCAACATCTTCGGCATCCTGGAGGATTTCACCGGAGTTGCCGATGTCGTACACCAGCACAAGGCGCTTTTGGTCATCTCATCAAACCCCATGACCCTGGGTGTATGCAGAAGCCAGGGCTCCTGGGGCGCCGACATAGCCGTAGGGGATACCCAGCCGTTTGGAATACCCGCATCCTTCGGCGGACCGACAGTGGGATACATCGCGGCAACTGAAAAGCTGCTGCGGAAGATGCCCGGACGGATCGTCGGGGAGACCACCGATGCCGACGGGAAGCGGGCTTTTGTCCTCACCCTGCAGGCCAGGGAGCAGCATATCAAGCGGGAGCGGGCAACCTCGAACATCTGCTCCAACCAGGCGCTGGCGGCTCTTGCCTCAGCCTCCTACATGGCGTTGGCCGGTCCGGCCGGGATCAGGGAAGCAGGGGAGCAGTGCTTCAGCAAGGCCCATTTTCTTGCCGCAGAGCTCCAGGAGCGGACCCAGACTGTCCGCTATTCCCAGGCTCCTTTCTTCCATGAATTCACCCTGGATTTCTCATCCAAACCGCGTGCCAAGGCCTTCCTTGAAGGGATGCTTGACCGCGGCATAGCTGCCGGGGTGCATCTCGGGGACCTGGCCAGTGAGTTCGACGGCCTGGTAGCGGTTGCGGTGACTGAAAAGCGGACCAGAGAAGAGATTGACCGGTATGTGCAGTCAGCTGCGGAGGTGCTTGCATGAATACTCC
>SKXS01000173.1 GCA_007128345.1 Spirochaetia bacterium | reverse complement strand
GGCGGAGAACTTCCGCTACATCGCTGGTAACCCGGTGCGGGCTGCCATGGTGAAGCACTGGAGCGCCTACGCATTCGGAGGATGCTTCTTCCACTTCAAACGGGTCTACGAACTCGTAGACATCCTCTCCCCCGAACTCACTAAAGAACTCAAGGGGTTCCTGGATATTCATACATAGATTCGCAATACCATAATTCCCTGTTAAAAATATTGATGCAGAAACATAATCCCGTTATGATGCATCCTGTATGGAAAGTTCCCATATTCAACAGATGTATCACACAATACGAGATGATATTGAACACAACCGTATAGCACTTCCGTCAGTATCTTTAACTGCATCGGAGCATCCATACCCATACCACATACTCATTTCATCACTGATATCGACTAGAACCAAGGATCAGGTTACTCTGGAAGCTTCAAGGCGGCTCTTCCAGGCTGCAGATACACCCCAGGCAATGGTGCAATTGAATGAGCAGAAAATTGCCGACCTCATCTTTCCTGCAGGGTTTTACCGGACAAAAGCCAGACAGATACTTGAGCTCAGCCGCATACTCATCAGTACATATCAAGGACAAGTTCCCGACGATCCTGACAAACTCCTGGAGCTGCCTGGTGTGGGTAGGAAAATTGCTAATCTTACCCTTTCCCTTGCGTTCAAAATTGAAGCTATCTGTGTGGACACCCATGTGCACCGCATAGCCAATAGGCTCGGGTGGGTATCAACTGCATCTCCTGAAGATACTGAGCGAAAACTTCAGATCCTGCTTCCAAGATCTCTGTGGATTCCTTTGAATGAGACGCTCGTGCTCTTTGGTCAGCATACATGCGTACCGGTTTCTCCCTATTGTTCATCATGTGTTGTGACACACATATGCCCGAAGCATGGAGTCAGTTCATCACGTTAGTATTGCGTTAAAGCTTAACATATGTTACCATTACGTATGGATACCAGGGAAACCCTTGATCTCCTGGCGCGTGACGCACAATACGATCTCTCGTGTGCTTGCGGCACAAAAAACAATACTGATCACAGGAAACGAAGCGAGAACGGCTCCTGGCTTTACCCCGTTACCGTCCCTGGAGGAGGAACGGGTGTAATGCTGAAAACGCTCATGACTAATGCATGTGCAAATGACTGCAAGTACTGTCCTCTTCGGTCAAATCAGGACTATAAGAGGATTGCAGTTGCTCCGGAAAAACTGGCACAGTTCTTTATTGATATCAAGGACCGTCAGGGACTTATCGGCCTCTTCCTCAGTTCGGGGGTCCTTGATACTCCCGACAGAACTATGGAGCGCCTGATAGATACTGCGGAAATTCTTCGGAAGGTCTACCGATACCGAGGATACATACATATCAAGATCATTCCAGGGGCTTCACAATCTGCGGTAGAGCGTGCTGTTTCACTTTCAAGTGCTGTATCGCTTAATATTGAAACTCCTGGCATACGTCATTTCTCAAGACTTTCAGAAAAAAAAGACTACATGAGAGATATCATAAATCCACTGAAATATTTGAGTTCTCTTACCGCTAAAGGTTCTTCCTATGCAAGGGTATCCAAGACTACTCAGTTCATTGTCGGCGCCTCAGATGAAACAGACCAGGAGATTGTCACGTACCTCTGGGGACTCTACAAGAGGCTGCAGATGGACCGTATCTACTTTTCTGCATATCAGAGAGGGTTGGGCGATAATACCATACCCGGTGAAACCATATCTAACAGTGAACCCAATGCCCACCTGATGCGCGAGCATCGCCTGTACCAGACAGATTTTCTCGTGCGTACCTACGGCTTTACTTTAGAAGATTTTTCCTTTCACCAAGGCGCTCTCTCACTGGAGAAAGATCCAAAACAGGTTTGGGCTGAAGGCCATCCTGAATTTTTTCCCGTCAGGCTGCGCTATGCCAATCGGAATGAACTGCTCAGAGTGCCCGGCTTGGGTCCGACATTAGTCAGTCGGATTATCTCTGCAAGGAAGCAAGGAAGCATCAAATCTCTGTATGATATCAAGATTCCGAAGCACCTGGCTAGCAAAGCCTCTTCGTATGTCATTCCTGAATAATCCGCTGAATATTGTTCTGAAATCAGCTTATGGTATAGTAGGGATATGATTCTTGTAAGCGCATGCCTAACGGGTGTTCCATGCCGCTATGACGGAACAACCGCTACTGATGAACAGCTGATTGCATATCTCGTATCCTTATCCATGCCAATCCTCCCGATCTGTCCTGAGGTGCTTGGAGGACTGCCGGTGCCTCGGGAACCCTCAGAAATCGTTCAAGGAACAGTAAAAACTGCATCAGGGACGGAGGTGCACAGCAGTTTCCATGCAGGATGTACGAAGGCAGTTGATATTGCTCGAATGTATGGTGTCACCTGTGGGGTGCTCAACGAACGATCACCTGCGTGCGGTGTTCATCACATCTATGACGGCACGTTTAGCAAAACATTGATAAAAGGGCAGGGCCTGTTGGCCCAGTACCTCAGGCGTGCTGGCATTCCTGTCTATACGGCTAAAGAATTTCGTATTATCTGGGAATGATCTGTTCTTCGATGTGCACGCGTTTTTTCTGCGACAAGATCACCCCTGCAAGAAT
>SKXS01000241.1 GCA_007128345.1 Spirochaetia bacterium | reverse complement strand
TGAATCGTATGCGAAGGTAAAAGCCAGACTAAGCTTGTAGAGGTCACCGGCTTGCCCATGAGGACGCGGGTTCGATTCCCGCCACCTCCATGCTTTCCCCTATGCATATACCCATCTGAATAGATATCTCATTGAAATAGAATTTGACTAACTGTTTCCATTATATGAGCATATGTGTAGTACGCATGTTCTTCCACCTTAAAGTGCATTGATCATAGCACCTCCAATCGAATACGTACTGCAGGCCCCTGCCCTACCGCATAATTCGTTCGATGCGGATTGTCTCCGCTTCACTTGAAATAATTATGATTCGGTATACCATGCACACATCTTTGAAATTTTCTTTTTTTTTCTGCTCACATGTGATAGAGTTAAATACACAGAGAAAGAAGGAGAATGCCTCCATATGGATGAATCCTATTTTCTTCTGAAAGTAAAGCTCCTGCATATTGAGCCTGAAATATATAGGCGCTTTTCAGTTCCTCAGGACATTACCCTTGATCGGCTGCATGATGTGATTCAAATCATTATGGGCTGGTCGGACTGTCACCTGCATCAGTTCAGTATAAAGAACAAGCACTATACTGAGTTTCCTGAAAATGATGAAATGGGCATTGAAAGCGGCAAGTACCGTCTTAACACCCTCGTCAGGCATAAAAGACAATCATTTATATATCTGTATGATTTCTCTGATATGTGGGAACATGAACTTACCATAGAAGATGCAAAGTATGCAAATCCTGATCTTTTGCTTCCTGTGGAATGCATTGAAGGTGAACGTGCATGTCCTCCTGAAGACATCGGAGGGCTGGACGCGTACCGCATGTTCATTGCCGCACTGAAGGATCCTTCCCATGAATCACATGACTTCTGGGTCCAATGGATATCTGATCAGCCGTGGTATCCACAACCGTTTAATCCGGATTTCTTTAATATTCATTATGTAAACTGCGAACTGCTCAAATACCTCAACTGGTCACGTGATCGGTATCACCTCTGGGACGGTTATCTCTAGCATCAATAATTCATCCCCCTTCATCTTAGCATATCGGCAATGGTGTATCATTGTCCGCTGTACGTATACCCATAATTTTGTATCATAATTATACTATCAATAATTAGTTTATAATGCTATATTTCTATCATATGATACTATATGAGAATATCATGATATTTTTTATGCATAATTCATTCTATGTTCCGGCATTTATAGTCCTTGCGATCTCTTTGCTCGTGTCAGCATTTGCCATGTGGACGTGGGTTCGGTGGTACCGGCCTTTGTCATCTGCGATTACTCATAAAGTATCACGTTATGCTGTTTCATGGGTTGAGACTTCACTGGGAAGGGCTGCATATGCAAGGAGGGAGGGATCCTATCCGGTGCTTGTCCTGCATGGTCCGGGAGACGGATGCCGGTACGGTCTTGCCCGTACTGAAAAGCATCTGGACCGTGCATGCATGATCATTGTTCCCTCACGACCAGGATACGACGGCACGCTCCATCCCGGAGAGGCACATTCATATGATGCTGATTTTTACGCAGTTTTTCTTGAAGCATTGCACATAGAGCGTGCTGCCGTGCTTGCCTACTCAATCGCTTATCCTGCAGCAGCTTCATTCGCATGCAAATATCCTCATAAAGTATCAGCAGTGATGCTGATTTCACCTGCTGAGGATATGCACAGTTCCTTGTGCCTGCGTATGCTGGTTCGACTGCATATTCCTTTTGTATACAAAATAATGAGACGCATGTATGCGGGCAATGCTCATGCGCTGAGCCATGAATCGCAGCATGAACTGGATGTACATCTGGTAAACTGTATCAAGCACAGAAAAGGATATCTGCGCGATCTCACACTTCACGCGTATGCAGGCAATGCCCTCGAAAATCTTAGATCCGCCAACCACCCTAAGCTTATAATGTATGCCAAAGGAGATTCCCTTGTCTCTGTTTCGGTGCTGCAGGAAGAAGAAGAGATGCATCGGCAGACAAAGATCGTTCCTGTGATGCAGGGGGGACATCTGCTTCTTGGTGCAGGAGAAATTGTACGGACTGAAACTGATATGTTTCTCCATATCCATGGGGGTACGGGAGAGACAGCAGAACCTGCCAAGCGTAGAAAGGGAATCAGGACGAAGCAAGCGCTCTTAGCTGAAGCAATCAGCTTATTCGCAGAAACAGGATATGACGGAGCATCACTTCGTGAACTTGCTGCGCGGGTCGGCATCAAGGAGAGCTCAATATATAATCACTACACAAGCAAGGACGAGATACTCGAAGCAATATTCACCTTCTATGCACTGCGTATGAGAGAAATGAGGCCGTCACTGCAGGAAATAGGTGAAGCTTCGTCGTATCTTTCTGCTGAGGAAATCCTTGCCCATATAATCCTCAAGGAGGCTGACCGAACCGATGCGGATCTTGAAAAAGCTTCCCTGATCATCCTTAGGGAGAAGTACACCAATGTCCGGGCCAGAGAGATATATCTTGAGGTTGCGGTGGATGAAACCGTGAAGTTTTTTGCTGAGGTGTTTTGTCATCTTCAGAAACAAGGAAAGATGGCGACTGGTGATCCGATGCAGTATGCACGTCAATACCGTGCGGTGCTTGCTGATATTCATGAAGAGCATACGCTGAAAGCTCAGAGTCCTGCTTCAGAATGTTCTGTGAAAGGACTCATGATTGAGCATGCCCGCACGTTTGCCAGGCTCATGCAGCCTAAAGATTCATGATCACGCTGTAGTAAGATTTAACTGCATGATGAGAAAGCCGATTTGATCAATCCGTCTGACTGTTTCATAGCCAAGTTTTTCATAGAGCGACTTGGCCGGAATATTCGACTCATGGACTCCCAGTTCTAGCGCATCCTTGGTCTCTCGATATGTGTGTTCCAGGTACGTAAGTGCTTCAGTGGCTATCCCTTTGCTTTTATAGGCATCCTTCATTACAAGTCCATGAATATGCACTACCCTACCCCGTTCCTCAATCCAGAGGTACCCGGTGATTTGCTCATCCTTGATCACACGGTAGACCGTGCCGACGGACTGCACCATAGCATACAGCTTCTCCCAGGAACTCTCGATTTTATTAAGCGTATCATTCATGTAGGAAGACGAATCTTTTCTCATGAGGTACATGAGGTCATCATAGTCTGACTGGTGCTCAACAGGATCAAACCGTACCATGGCAGCTGCTCCTTGTACGCTGACTAAGCAGTATACAGTCAACTATAGCAGATACATATGGTGATGCATACCCGTCAGACCTGCAGTTCGGTATGCATGATGCGCTCAGCAGTTTTCCGGTAGTGGTATCCGTAGATTGAGTAGGTAACAGCCATGGGAAAGAGCTTGGGACGTCGGAAAATAGTCCAGAACAAGAGTTTCCAGTAATGAAGACGTTCTTTTCCCCTGATGCCGATGAGAAGTATAGATGCAACGAATGAGAGCACATGCACCGGGTGGAATTTGAAAGACCGTGTATGCTTTGGTGTGTATGAACGAAGGAACTCCTTAACCCTGCCGTAGTAGTAAGCTGGACTGTAGATTGTAGCAATCACCCGTTTATAGCCGGCGAGCAGCTGGGCCTTATCCATGCGGGTAAGAAAATTGATTGAACAGTCAGTATTGTCTCCGCTCTCCACGTCAAGCAACCTATGCTCGCGCTTCAGGCGAAGGTAGAGTTCTGTTCCTTTCATGGCATTGAGCAGGCCTACCATTGCCGTAATGATTGAACTGCGCTGGATGAATTCGATGAGGTCATCAAATATTGACTTCGGATCGCTGTCAAATCCGAGGATAAATCCTCCCTGCACTTCAAATCCTGCATTGATGATCTTGGCTACTGAATCAAGGAGGTTTCGGTTTAAGTTGTGGTTCTTTGAGCACTCGCCCAGCGAGGCTTCATTGGGAGTTTCTATACCTACAAACACTTTACTAAACCCAGCCTGAACCATCATCGCCATGAGATCCGGGTCATCGCTCATGTTGATGGATGCTTGGGTATTGAAGATGAATGGATGCTGATGTGTATCCATCCATTGTGTAATTGAAGGAAGGAGTTCCTTCTTCAGGTGTGGCGTGTGGATTATGAAATTGTCGTCAACAAAAAATACGCCGTCTCTCCATCCATGACTATAGAGCGCTTCCAGTTCTTCAATAATCTGTTCTGCAGCCTTGGTCCGGACTTTCCTTCCGAACAGAAGCGTGATGTCACAGAAATCGCAGGAATACGGACATCCCCGTGAATACTGAATAGGCATGGAAGCATAGTCATGCATACGGATAAGATCCCACCTTGGAATAGGTGACTTGGTGAGATCGGCCCAACCTGAGGCTTCGTACCGATGCTTCACCCTGCCCTGCTTCATGTCTTCAATGTATTCATGTATGGTCTCTTCGCCTTCTCCGCAGATGAAGGTATCCACTTCCGGAAAATCGCTCCATCCAGTGCTGAATAAGGGACCTCCAGCGACAATCGGTTTTCCATGCGCTTTACAGCGTGAAATTACTTCACGAGCAGACTGTTTCTGGACTGTCATGGCGCTCAGCCACACATAATCTGCTTTGGCAATCTGACGATCACGCAGGGGCCGGACATTCATGTCGACCAGCGAGATGTCCCACTCAGACGGCAGCATGGCAGCTATGGTAAGCAGGCCAAGGGGCGGATTGCTAGCTTTCCTGCGGATAAACTTCAGTGCTTCTCGGTAACTCCAGAATGTGTCTGGACTTTCAGGATAGATCATAAGTATTTTCATAGTTCATAATATATCTCTGCTCAATTGATCTATATATAGATACATTTAACTAATCTGCATCTGAGCATCTCACTTGACAGAGAAACAGCGGATATGCACAATACCGTTCATAAAGGGGCTGTAGCTCAGTTGGCAGAGCGGTTGGTTCGCAATCAACAGGCCAGGGGTTCGAATCCCCTCAGCTCCAAATATTTTTTCAGAGTTCCAGGTCGATCTTTTTAATCCTCAAAAACCTGTGGAGACGACAATTAAAGTAATTACCTATGTCTTCAGTATCCGAACTGCTTGTATGTGACCATTGTGTATATCGACCTCTGCTACTGCTCCTACGGGGAAGATATTTGTAAGTTCCTGGTATGTACCGTCTGCAACAGATGAGAGATCAGGGGTAAAGGTTCTCTCTTGAATCTCAGCAGTATTACTGCAAGCAGAAAGTATTATTAGTAAAATAAATACCAGAACACATTTCCTAAATTTAACCATCAGGGAAACCAAATAGGCATTTTTGCAAAAAAAATAATCAAAAATTAGGACCCCCGAAAAATAGCAAGTTAAATTTTTATCCTGATGGGATAAAGAAAATTTGATTTATTGGTTAATATCGGATAATATCCAATAAAGCTAATTATTTTGGATGGACTAATCACATGAAAAAGCGAAATAAAATCTTAATCGCCATAGGAGTTCTTATCGTATCTGCATTCTCCATAATAGTCTTTCAGCTATGGGGCATGCAGAACCGCATTGCGGCTGACCATACGCAGATTACTCATGTGGATGTAAGTCAAGTACTTGACGGAAGGTATGAGGGTTCATACAGTGATTTCCTCATATCGGTTCATCTTGCACTTACCGTATCTGGCGGGAAAATAACTCATATGGAAATGATTGAGCAGTCTAGCGGACCCGGATATGATGCCCTGATAACCATGGATGAGATTATCACAAGGCAGTCACCGCTAGTAGATTCTCTATCAGGAGCCACATCCAGCAGCAAGGCGATCATGAACGCAGCATATCGCTCATTAACTCAACGCCCATAAGTGAATCCAAACAGGAAATCGACCAGACCGTGCTTTTAGGGAATGGAAACTCCGTGCATGATATGCAGAAAGCACATGTTGTACGGGTCGCTACGTAAGCGGCGAGAAATTACAAATACGATTTATTTTCAGGAGTACTTGGACCTGGAGCTGAATATTGTGCTTGATGTGTAATACCAATATCTCCGTAGGCAACAGCATGATCGGATGGCTGGAGTCGGGCTATGAGGATAAACATCTGTCAATGCGCAGAAATTACAAGGAGTCCTAGATCATCAATAATTCGTAAGTGATGAGGAGTCGAGACTGTGATGCGTGTATTTACTTTGTTAATATACTTGGCTGTCATTGCCGTTGCGACAGTTGCTGCACTTTCGGTCTCGACAGCCACAATGGGCCTGGAGGAGATTGACCACTGGATTGCAGATCAAATGCAGAAACACGGTCTGAAAGGAGTAACCTTGGCAATTACCCAGGGGGAAGAAATTATCTACCTGGAGGGCTATGGCACTGCCGGAAGAGGTCGGCTAATAACACCTCAAACGCCTATGTTTATAGGCTCTCAATCCAAATCCTTTACGGGACTGGCGGTGGCGCAACTTGCTGAACGGGGGTTACTGGACATAAGTAAGCCTGTGCGTGCATATATTCCTTGGTTTACCATAGAAGATGAAGCGGCCTCATCCGAGATCACCGTATCTCATCTGCTTCACCACACGAGCGGCATCTCCGACTCCGGTTTTTCTGTTGTCTTGCCGGAAAATGCCAGCCTGGAACAGGGCGTACGCGCCCTGCAGTCGGCCCGGATTACCGCTAAGGTCGGTTCGCGTTTTCAGTACTTTAACATGGGTTACAGCGTGCTAGCCCTGGTGATACAAAACGTCAGCGGTCAATCATATGAGGAGTATATTCGACAAAATATCCTTGAACCACTACATATGAATCGCACATTCACTGATCCAGCAGAAGCAGCCAGGCACGGCCTCTCGCAGGGATACACACGTTTATTCGGATTTCCCATTCCGGCCCACCAGAGGTCACCAGTTTACGAACTTGCTGCAGGATATCTTATCTCCACAGCAGAGGATCTAGCCCGCTTTGCTATCGCTATGAATAACGACGGAGTGTATCAGGGAAACCGGGTGCTATCAGAGGCGGGGATGCTCCAGCTTTTTACACCCGTACAAGGATACGCTATGGGTTGGTTTGTAGAGCAGGGGCATATCTTTCATGGCGGAGCAAACGAAACGTTCAAGACATTTGTAAGCCTCTACCCAGATCGAGGATTGGGGATTGTTCTGCTCATTAATCAAGGCTATATGCTGGATCATATCGTTTCTGCACCGCAGCTTTTTCACGGCGTGAATGCGTTAATTCTAGGAGGTGTGCCTCAATCGGGAGGTGTATCGGTGCAAGTTATCGGGTGGGGTCTGCTTGCTCTGGTGCTGACACTCGTTATGTACCAAGGGAGAAACATCTATAGGCTTAGGAACTGGTACACCCGCGCAAGTATGTGGTCAACTGCTAAACTCACTTGTGATTTGGCTCTTCATTTCATCATCCCTACTGTAATCCTGATTCTGATCTTCAGCCAGGTTAAGGGTTTCTTCGGCGATCGATTTAACCTGATGCGGGAACTTGTTTTTATGTTCCGCACGCTGATTGATTTAAGCATACTGATTGTGATCATCAGTGTTCCGGACTATGGACAAGGTATGATCAAGATCTTCTGGATAGTGAGCAACCGGATGAGGCGGAAGTGCAGGAACTCTGCTGCCGGGATAAATTGAGGTCGTGATCGGCAGGAAGGGTTCATCTATCAGCTTGAAATACTGGGGTAGATTGCATACTCACTAGTAGTGTTACAACAGCGCACGCAATGTTTTATCATCAATGCGTACACGCATGGTTTAGTTTATCACGTGGTGATTATGTAACTCGTCCCATAAGAGGAGCTTTTTTGTTTTTACCTGTAAAGAAAAAAATATTTAAATGTTCATCCGAGTAGTTAGTTCTATATAATCAACAAGCTCAATGATATGATGTTGTTGTCGCTGAATTTGGTGACACTTTTGCAACCTGCTTGGTGACGCATTTGGTGACACAGTTTGCGCGCAAAGCGCGATTTTATCGCGCATTTACACATAAAATGGGCTGTTATCGCGCACTGCGCGCAGTATAGAATTGATTCGCAATCAACAGGCCAGGGGTTCGAATCCCCTCAGCTCCATATAATGCAAATAATCGCATGGCCTGTGTATACATAATATGATTTGCATAGCAATAACAAAATCAAAACTTTTTATTCTGCTCGCCTAAGACGAAAACTCCTTTAATGCATAATTCCTAATAGAGCTGTATCCATCTATGTAAAATGCATTTAACGTACCATATGGGTATACGGTTCATCAATTTCTGAATATTAAGTCTACAGAAGTGGTTTTGTGCATATACACGATACCTTGATTCATGCTAAAGTAACCTTGCGCTGCAGTAGGATCTGGCATTCTTATCTGATTGTATTTAGATTTATATTGATTGAATTAATTTTCTTTTTATTATCTCTTTCATATTTTCATTTTTGTTTGTTTAAGTCCTGCTGCAGCGTGTTTCATTATAGTTCCTGTCTAACGCATATTCACTCCCGCTGAGAGTATCCAACCAAACCAATATACATGTCATATTGATCGAATAGCTCATCAAATGTGGCCATCACATCCCTTTAGGATCTGACCTGAATCAATGTGCTTCTGAAGCTTGGCTCTAGATAATGTCGCAGGTTCCATAACCTTTGCAGCCAAATTTAATGCCAGGATTTTTCTATTATTTTCCTCAGTGACAGGTTTTAAGATCTTACTCCGCACCCGTTCGCTCGCCATCCGGAAGATCTTGACCATTGCTCATGCACGGATTCCATGATATTTCTCCTCTCAAGTTTAGCTCTACTGGAATCTGAGCTTAAGCTGCGGTATATTTAGAAGGACACAATCTATGAGATGTGTAGTCATTCCAGGAGATGCATATGAAAGATACTATACAGATTGCAGTAATCGGCGCAGGAGCAAACACTAAACTCCATCATATTCCCAAACTACAGTCGCAAAAAGGAGTACATATCATCGGTGTATGTAACCGTACAAGAGAATCCTCCCAATCTGTTGCTTTCCAGTTCAACATCCCAAAGATATATTCCCATTGGCTTGAGGCAGTAGAAGATCCCGAAGCTGATGCTGTGGTCATCGGAACATGGCCCTATCTTCATGCCAGAGCTGCCGCAGCTGCTCTAGAAGCTGGAAAGCATGTGCTAACTGAAGCGCGGATGGCCTCAACGGCAGGAGAAGCTAGGATGATGTATGAAGCTGCTCAAAAGCGTCCGGATCTGACTGTCCAGATAGTGCCGGCACCCTTCTCGCTCGGATTTGATCATACCATACGGCGTCTTCTTTCCGAAGGCTATGTGGGAGAACTGATGCTGGTTGAGCATGCCGCTTCGTTTCCCTTTCCAGAAAGAGATGCTCCCATGCACTGGAGGCAGGATCGGGATCTCAGCGGATTCAATATCGCTATGCTGGGTATATACTATGAGACAATAATGCGCTGGATCGGAGTGGCGTCTCGAGTTTCCGCCATGACTAGAGTGTTTATCAGGCGGCGGCCTGATTCTACCGGGATCATGCGCACCGTTGAAGTTCCTGATCACGTGGACGTGATCGCAGAAATGGCATGCGGGGCACAGCTGCGTATGCAGCAGAGTCTTGCACGTGTGTTCAGAAATCATGACGACGGAATTTGGCTCCACGGGGACGAAGGTGTGCTTCGATTCCATGATGAAAAGCTCTTCGGTGCCCGACGGGGATATCAGGAACTGCAAGAAATTACCGTTTTGCCGCAAGAAAGAATCGGTTGGCGGGTGGAGGAAGAATTCATCGGTTCCATTCGGGGCACGGAGAACGTTGTCTATACCCGGTTTGAGGACGGCGTAAAATACATGGAGTTTACTGAAGCTGTATCCCGCAGTGCCGCCCAGAGACGTCAAGTCGTGCTTCCCCTGGAGCTCGACGCCTGAGAGGGCAGATCTTAGTACAGCACAATGCCTGCAGGTCATTGCCACTAGAGAAAACTGCACAGGTATTCTTCCAGGCCGACTCTATGAGGATTCTTCTCAACAGCAAAGATTTTAACTTACACAATTTCAGATGAAGCATCATGCAGTATATGAGAATAATTCTTAATGTAAAAAGGAATTAAAAAAGTGTACTAAAAATGAAGTAAACCATATTCACGAAATATTTTACATTTTATGCGGTATGCTCAAAACGTATTGTGTATATATTGTTA
>SKXS01000019.1 GCA_007128345.1 Spirochaetia bacterium | reverse complement strand
CCTGCACATATCCCATGAGAGCAGCTCTGCGACCTTTGGTTGAACCATGCATATGCGGAAGCTGCCATACCATGGTATAATGGAACAATCATGGACAAACTCATCACCGGACAGTTCAGCGATTCCATTCCGCCCATCATGGACGGGGTTGCGATAGTAGCCGATAACTACGCATTCTGGCTGAATCAAAAGTACGGGGAATCGTTCCTTGTGGGCCCGTCTTCAGGAAGACATGCAGATGACCCCGGCTACTACCTGCGCTTCCCCTCACTTTCCATTCCCGGTTCCTATCCGTACCGGATCGGTCTCGCACATGTAGACCCCTCCCTCTTCCGCCGGCTGCGGAAGATTCCCTTCTCGCTGGTTCACAGCCATAATCCCTTCATTGCGGGGGACATCGCACGGAGGACCGCCCGCATCCACGGAATTCCCCTGGCGGCAACCTTCCATTCGAAGTACCGCGAAGACATCGCCAAGCATGTGCAGGCGAAGCTGATAGCTGATGCGCTGATGGAGCACATCGTTCACTACTATGAGGCTGCCGACATGGTCTTTACACCCAACCGGGGTACCGCTGATATTCTTCGTGAGTACGGGTACCATGGCGAGATTGAGGTAATACCCAACGGTACCGAACTCATACCTCCCACGGAAGCTGAGCGTAAAGCCCAGGCTGATGCGGCACGAGCCAGGTTCGGCATGAAATTCCCCCTGTTCACTATGCTCTTCGTCGGCCAGCACCGCTGGGAGAAGAATACCCGCCTTATCATCGAGGCGCTCTCCCTGCTCAAGAAGCAGTACCGCAAACAATTCCTTATGGTCTTCGTCGGGACCGGTCCTGAAGCAGCCGACATGAAACGGCTGGTGAAGGAGCTCCATCTAACTGAGGAGGTGCGATTTCTGGGCCAGGTCACCGACCGCAAGGTGCTTACTTCATTCTACGCGGCAACTGATCTCTTCATTTTTCCCTCCCTCTATGACAATGCATCCATTGCCGTGCGGGAAGCGTCAGCCTACCGGGTGCCGTCCATCATGGTGGAAGAATCCACCACCGCACAGGGGATTAGGGACTGCGAGAACGGGTTTCTGATTAAAAACAACGCAGCTTCCTGCGCCGAAAAGATCGCACGGGTCATGGATAATCCGAAACTCCTGCACACAGCAGGCAAAAAAGCGCAGGAGAGCATCTACATGCACTGGGAACAGGTAGTAGATGAGCTCGTCCTGCGCTACCGTGACCTGATCTCACGCACTTCCAGAACTACGCACCCATGAACAGGCTGATGTCATCATCAGCCGTGCCGATGCCTGAAATTCCGAACCGATCAATGAGCACCGCAGCCACATTGGGCGACAGGAAAGCAGGCAGCGTCGGGCCCAGATGGATGTCCTTCACGCCCAGATAGAGCAGTGCTAGCAGCACGATTACTGCTTTCTGCTCATACCATGCAATGTTATAGGAGATTGGAAGCTCGTTGACATCCGCAAGGGCGAAGATCTCCTTGAGCTTCAGGGCAATAACGGCAAGTGAATAGGAATCGTTACACTGGCCTGCGTCCAGCACCCGCGGAATTCCGTCTATATCCCCGAGGGGGAGCTTATTGTAGCGGTACTTGGCGCATCCCGCAGTGAGGATCACCGTATCCTTCGGCAGTTTTTCGGCGAACCGGGTATAGTATTCCCGGCTCTTCATCCTCCCGTCACAGCCCGCCATGACAAAGAAGCGCCTGACAGCACCGCTTTTGACTGCGTCAACGATTGTATCTGCCAGCGCAAAGACCTGGTCGTGGGCAAATCCTCCCACAATCTCCCCCTCTTCGATCTGCTTCGGGGGAGCGCACCGTTTTGCGTGCTCTATGAGGAGGGAAAAGTCCTTCGCTTCACCGGGTTTCCTGTCGGGTAGGTGGGTGCACCCGGCAAATCCCGCTGACCCTGTGGTGTACACACGGTCCCGGTAGGAGTCACTGGGGGGAACGATGCAGTTGGTGGTCATGAGAATCGGTCCGTTGAAAGCGGCAAACTCCTCTTTCTGCTTCCACCAGGCATTCCCGTAGTTCCCGTAGAGATGGGTGTACTTCTTGAAGGCCGGGTAGTAGTTGACGCTCAGCATCTCGCTGTGGGTGTAGATGTCGATACCCGCATCTCTGGTCTGTTCGAGCAGCTCCTCCATATCCTTCAGGTCGTGACCTGACACCAGGATTCCCGGCCTGCTGCCTGCATCGATGCGCACGGTGCTGATCTCCGGGGATCCGTAGCTTCCGGTGTTCGCCCGGTCCAGCAGGGACATAACCTCGACTCCGAACTTTCCGGTTTCAAGCACCAGGGAGGTGAGGTCGTCAAGGGTAAGGCTGTCATCCAGGGTTGCGGCGAGGGCCCGCTCCATGAAGCGGATGATTTCAGGATTTTGGTATCCCAGGTTGTCAGCATGCTCATAGTAGGCGGCTATCCCCTTGAGCCCGTAGGTGACAAGCTCCCTGAGGCTGCGCACATCCTCATGCTCCTGGCTGAGGATCCCGACAGACGCTGCTTTGAGCGCATACTCCGCACGTGAAGCAGGATCCCACGTCACCGCAGAGGGAGCATCTTCAAGCGAAATTCCTGCCTGCAGCAGCGCGTTTCTCAGATTGCTGCGCAGGACAAGCGCTTCGGTTATCCGCTGTTCGAATACCCCTTCGTTAAAGTTTGCATTGGTAATGGTGGTAAAGAGGCTCTCCACAAGAAAACGCGCAGGGTCTTCAGTCTCAACCCCGGCAGCTTCCGCTTTGACGCGGCACCATGATATCCCCTTGAGCACATGGATGAGCAGGTCCTGGAGTCCCGCTACGGTATCGGTTTTCCCGCAGACCCCCTTCACGGTGCATCCGGTTCCCTTGGCTGCCTCCTGGCACTGATAACAAAACATAGACATAGCATTCCTCCTGCTGTTCAGTATGGTACTACCGTAATGAATTTACAGGTAAATGTTTGTCACATAGGTTACGGTTTGGTGCTTATTTCTGTCCCCAACGGTCCGCATGTACGCGTTCGGGATCAAATATATCCTTCGGGCCTTTTGATTCATCGGGATATCCCACGGCGATGAGCGCAAAGGGAACAATATGTTCCGGCGCGCCGATAATATCCCTGAGCGCATCAACGCGCTGCTGCCTCGGGTAGATGCCCAGCCAGCAGCCTCCAAGTCCGAGTTCCGTGATCTTCAGCAGCATGTTCTCGGTTGCCGCGGCGCAGTCAATGCTCCAGTAGCCTTTTGCCGTCTCCCTTGAAAGGTCGCCGCATACCAGCAGCCCGACCGGGGCGGCCGTCAGCGGCACTGCGTTGGGATGGACCTCCAGGATGCGCTGATGGCAAGAGCGGTCCTCCATGATCACAAACTGCCAGGGCTGCTGGTTCATTGCGGACGGGGCATTCATACCCGCCTTGATCACCTCTTCAAGGATATCCCGTTTGACTGGAGTATCCTTGAATTTCCTGATGCTTCTTCGTGCACATATAAGATCCATACAGTCCTCCTAGCGCCTTTTCGGCCTGAATATAGGGTGAAAATACTTGTCCATGTCCACTTTCTTCGAAATGTACTTGATAACCTTGTTGTAGATAAAAAAACTCAAGGCAATGGATGCAATGAAAACGAACAGGAAAACCACCTGCGCGACTCCAGGCGACGGGTCGGGAAAGAGAACGACCGTCAGTGCGATGAGCAGCATCATAATGATGAATATGAGCAGCATGTTCACCAGGGTCGCCCCGATGATGAATAGTGCCGTGTTTGCCTTTTTGTTCATGGTTCCTCCTTGCGTTGTGCAGGTAGAGCTGAATCCTTCGCCTGCCGGGAAAAGAGCACTGATGCAAATATCAGGATGCCGAACACGACGATGCTTGAGTCCGCTACATTGAATACCGGCCATCGTTCGAGTCCGAAAATCCCGTAGAACTTCACGTCGATGAAGTCAACCACACCCGCTGTCCGGAACACCCGGTCAATGAGATTGCCGATTCCCCCGCCGGCTATCCCTGCTGCGGCCCAGCGCTGCAGGGTGCTCAGCTGGGAGCTTTTGATCATCATCCCCATAAGGATGACCAGCAGCACCATCGGTAAGATGATGAAGAGGACCTTCTTCACTGCATCAGGCAGTCCCGCGCCAATGCTGAATGCAATAGCCGTATTACGCACGTGGACGATACGCAGGAAATCCCCGAAGTATTCTTCGGCGATGGTATTCACGGGTATATACCGGACCACGAGGTACTTGGTGAACTGGTCCGCCGCTACAATGAAGGAGGTAAGTACGAGGGGAAGATATCTGGCTGCCCCGGGGTTTTTCTTTTGTATTTCCTGCATCACAGCCCCGTCGGTACATCTATATAGAGAGTCTGTATGCCGGTCTCCCGTTCAACTGACTCGGCGAGCTTCCTGACCCCGTATACTTCCGTCCGGTAGTGCCCTCCAGCTATCATGGTGATCCCTGACTCCAGACAGTAGTGGTACACCTGATGGGACATCTCTCCGGTAATGAAGAAATCGAGGGCTTCATCAATCGCCTCATAGACGCTTCCCGCAGCTCCCCCCGATACGATACCACCACGCAGCAGCTTATCAGGGCCGAAGGGCAGCACCGTCACCTCACCGTCATCCCATCCGAGCTGTTGGAGCACCTCGCTGACGGACATTGCATCACTGAGCATCCCCTTGCATCCAATCATCTGCCCATGGTATTCACCGAAGGGCCTCACGGACTGCAGTCCCAGTTCACCTGCAATGCAGGCATTGTTTCCCACTTCAGGATGCGCATCCAGAGGAAGATGGGCCGCAAAGAGAGCTAAGTCATTTTCAATCAGGTACTTGATTCGAGAGAAATGACTCCCCGTGACTGCCAGTGGCCTTCCCCAGAACAGGCCGTGGTGAACCACCAGTATATCAGCTTTCGCATTGACCGCACGGGTGAATGTCTCCAGCGATGCATCCACCGCAAAAGCCGCGGTGCGCACATCGGAACCGGTTCTCCCTACCTGCATGCCGTTAAGCGAGCTGTCCGCTGAGCTGAAGTCTTCCAGCTGCAGCTTTTCAGCAAACCATTGTTCAAATGCCTTTAGTTCCATAAGTACATTATAGGGATAGGATACATTTTTTCAAGCCGGCGGGGACGCACAGGAGAGAGTTGACATGCCCCGCTTCCCTTCGTATAGTAGGAGGCTACCATGCCAACATTAGATTTCATCATACGGGAACTTACTGCAAAAGAGGCAAGTTTCTCGTTTTCATCAAAGTATATAGCTGCTATACAGCCGCTTCCCTTCCACGGAGAGATCATCGGGCAGCCCAGGGCGATGCGGGCATTGAAGATGGCCGTCGAGATACCCAGCAAGGGCTATAATATGTTCGTCACCGGCGATTCAGGAACCGGCAGGACCACCGCAGTGAGACATGTGCTCAATGGGGTACGCAATTCTCAAACAGACCTGCAGGATATTGTCTGCATCCACAATTTCACCAAACCCGACCGGCCTCGGATCATCTACCTGCCCGCCGGCAGGGCTGTGGAACTAGCATCATCCATGCGCGCCCTGACGCATGAGGTGCAGCGCTGCATCATAGAGCAGCTTGAAAAAGGTAAGAAGGTAAAAATCGACTCTGAAACAGTCCTCAGCAGAATTGCCCCGATTGTCAGGGAGATTGCCGAGACATTTCCTGATGAGACTCTCGAAAAGTACCTGTCGGAGCTCCAGCTTGACCTGCGTGAATTCTCCTACGTATTCACCGGTGCTGAGGTTGAGACGATCCGTAATGCCCAGTTTTTCCTGCGCTATACAGTCCATATCCTCAGCGAACATGGCGAAAGCTCCCAGCCTCCCATCGTATTTGAGTACCACCCCACCCATGCGAACCTCTTCGGTTTCATTGACTCCAGGTCCGAAAACCGGGATGATGCGCCTCCTCCGTTCCTCTCCATACACGGCGGTTCCCTGATGGAAGCATCAGGTGGGTACATCGTCCTCAACGCGGTTGACATCCTCAGGGAAGAAAACCTCTGGGACCAGCTCAAACGGGTCATCTCCACCGGCAGCATCCAGCTGCACAGCGTAGCAGGAGGATCGTCGCACCTTCCGTCGGGAATTAAGCCGGATCCCATCAACGTCAGGTTCAAGGTGATCATGATCGGCGACGAGGAGATCTATGACGAGCTCTATAACCGCGATCCCGACTTTGCCAAGCTCTTCAAGGTAGCGGCGGACTTCGACTACTCCATGGAGGTAACCGAAACCAACATAGCCAAGTATATCGGGTTTATCCACAAGGTGATCGAGGATGAGTCCCTTCTGGAGATCACCTCTGAGGGGATTGCAGAGGTGCTCCGTTTTGCCTGCGGCCTCGCTGAACAGCGTGAATATCTGAGCACTCAGTTTTCCAGGATAGCAGACACCATTCGGGAAGCGCACTATTGGGCCGGGCAGCTTTCCCGTCCTGCCATAGACGATCGTGCGGTGCTCAAGGCACTTGAAGAGCGGCAGTATATTTCGAGCCTGCCGGAATCGAAGATCGTCGAACAGATTCTCACAGGCGAGACCCTGATCCACCTGGAAGGAAGCCAGGTGGGGGTTGCCAACGCCCTGGCTGTGCTGGACCGGGGGAACTACAGCTTCGGGATTCCTGCAGTCATATCGGCCACCGTGGCTCCTGGAAACGAAGGGATCGTGAACATTGAGCATGAAGCAGGCCTTTCCGGTGAAATCCACGACAAGGGGCTGCTGATTCTGGAGGGGTATCTCCGCAAGATGTACGCCCGGAACTTTCCCCTTTCCATTTACGCGGGCATCTGCTTTGAGCAGTCCTACGTCGAGGTGGACGGCGATTCGGCATCATCAAGCGAGCTCTATGCCCTGCTGTCAGCAGTCGGGGAGATACCTATCCGACAGGATGTCGCGGTCACCGGTTCGGTGAACCAGATGGGCGAAGTACAGCCTGTGGGGGGAATTAATGAAAAGATCACCGGATTCTTTGCCATCTGCCGCCAAATGGGCCTGACAGGCCGGCAGGGAGTAATAATCCCCAAGAAAAACATCCGTAACCTCATCCTCCCAAAGGCGGTGGTCCAGGCTATAGAAGAACGGAAGTTCCACATCTACCCGGTGGAGACCATTGACCAGGGCATGGAAATTCTCACTCAGCGGCAGGCTGGAAAACGCACCCAAAAGGGCCTCTTTCCTGTGAATACCATCAACCGCATTATTGAAGACCGGCTGAAGCGACTCTACGATCTCTCAAAGCAGCATCAGTAGCAGGACTTGACTTCCTGTTTATAAATTAGTATTTTAGTAATGTATAAACACGATTAAGGAGGCATACCTATGGCAGTAGCTATCTATACCACCCCGACCTGCGGGTACTGCACCATGGCAAAGGACTACTTCAAGAAGAACCAAATAGCGTACACTGAGTACAATGTGGCTCAGGACCGTTCAAAAGCAGAGGAAATGGTGCGGAAAAGCGGTCAGATGGGCGTTCCGGTCATTGATGTAAACAGCAAGATCATCGTAGGCTTCAACCGCCCGGCTATCGAGCAGGCCCTCAAAGGATAGCACTGTACCAGTGCTCCATTACGATCCCGAAGGCAACCGACAGATTGAGCGAAGCTTTTACCCCCGCAGTGGAAATGGAGACCACTCCCCTGCTGCGTCGGGCGAGCTTCATTAGATCGCCGCACACACCCAGCTCCTCGCTCCCGATGATGAGCGTTCCCGTTGAGGGGAAGCAGAATTCGTTCAGCGGCTTCCCCCCCACTTCCAGGGCAAAGTAGGGGCCGGGGACGGAGGTCTCGATATCAGCTTCATCGACTTCTCTCCAGCTCACCAGATCAACTGCCCCCATTGCGGTACGCCTGCTTCGCGGGTGATCAGCCGATGCCGTACCCGGTGAGAGCAGTATCTCGGAGATGCCGAAGGACTCCGCAGTCCTGAAAACGGACCCCACGTTGAAGGGGGAGCGGACATGATCAAGGTACACCCATATAGGCAGAACGGTTCGGGAAGGACTGTTTTCCGCTGCAGTATCTATCATGTCCCAGTCACCCGCATGCTCACCGAGATGCTCCATGAGGGCATAGCGTATATCAGAGAGGGTGCGTATGAATTTGTCTGCATCATTGGGAGGCATCTGATTGCGGGCATGTGCAAGCATGCGTGCGCACCGCTGGTCCGCTTCAACCAGCGGCAAAGCCAGGTCTACCAGCCCGGCAACATAGGTGAGATGCATGGGTATGAGCGTTTCCGGACTTCTGTGCCCCTCCAGCTCCAGCTGTCTGCAGATGCGCACTGCTTTGCGCAGGATGAGCCTGTCGGGCTGCCGGGAGAGCTTGCGGAGGGTAATCACCTTCACCTCTTCTCACAGGGAGAAACAAATACCGTGAATTCACCTTTTACCGCCACTCGGGATGCATAGCTGATGCAGAGCTCTTCTGCGCTCCCTTCAGTAATTTCCTCGTGGAGCTTCGTCAGTTCCCTTCCCACCAGCACGCGCCTCCCCGGCGCAAGAGCGCTGAGGTCTCTGAGGGTCTTGACGATCCGGAAGGGAGACTCATAAAAAACAAATGCCTCATCTCTTTCCAGCAGCTCCTGCAGTCTGCTTCTCCTCCGTCCCCCCTTGGGGCTGAAGAATCCTTCAAAGCAGATGCTTTTACCTGTGTATCCTGCCGCGCTGACCAGTGCGGTCAGGGCTGAAGGTCCGGGGACGGGTACTACGGGGTATCCGGCTGCGCGTACTGCATTGACAAGCCTGCTGCCCGGATCGCTGATGCCGGGAGTTCCCGCATCACTGACATAGGCCGTCGTCTTTCCTTCCCTCAGGAGCTTAATGATCCCCTCAGCGGACTGAGCCTCATTGTGGGCATGACAGGATATCGTGCGGGTTAGAATTCCAAAGTGCTTCAGGAGCTTTCCGGTATGGCGGGTATCCTCGCAGGCAATCACGTCAGCTTCCTTGAGTACCCGCACCGCACGCAATGTGATATCTTCGAGGTTGCCGATGGGGGTAGCCACCATGTAGAGCGTGCTCATGCTTCTTTTCCCAAGGCATCGCGGTGCTTACGGTAGAGCACCCGGAACTGGTCGTAGGTCAGTCCGAGCAGGACTGCTGCCTGGCGCTGCACTCCCTTTGCTTCTCTCAGAGCCCGTTTGAGGAAATGAATGGTCACATCATCCCTGGCTTCCTGAAAAGTTTGCAGGGGAAGAATACCTACATTAAAGAAGTCCTCATCTGTGGATGCTTCATGCTTCTCCTGATGCTCACCTGAATCATGAGATATCGGGCCCTTTCCAGCCGGACGGTAGGGATTCCTGAACGGGTCAATTGTCACTGAGTAAATGACATCCCCGTCGGTCCGGTAGACCGCCCGCTCGACGGTATTCTTCAGCTCCCTGATATTTCCCGGCCAGGAGTAGGCGAGCAGCTGCCGGGAGACCTCCGGCGACAGTTCGGGGACCTGATCCCTCCCGGTTTCTAGGGCCATGCGGTTGATGAAGTGGCCGGCAAGGAAGAGGATGTCCTCGCGGCGTTCACGCAGCGGGGGCAGGAAAAGTACTTCAAAGGAGAGCCGATCCAGCAGGTCCTGCTTGAATTTTCCTTCCTCACAGAGCAAGGGAAGATCGGCATTGGTAGCTCCGATGATTCGGGTATCCACCTCATGGGTCTTGGAGCTGCCCACGCGTTCAAAGGTCCCGTACTCGACCACCCTGAGAATCTTCTCCTGCACCTCCAGGGGAATCAGGCCGATTTCATCCAGGAAGAGCGTGCCGTGGTTTGCCTCCTCAAAGCGTCCCTTCCGGCTTTTTGTTGCCCCGGTGAAAGCTCCTGCTTCATGGCCGAAGAGCTCCGTCTCAATAAGACTCGGAGGCAAGGCCGCACAGTTGATGGTAACAAAAGGCTGCTGCCACCGCTCTGAAAGGTAGTGGAGCCTTGAGGCGGCAAGTTCCTTGCCGCTCCCCCGCTCCCCGATGATCAGCACAGGCCGGTCAACCCGCGCCGCACGGCTGAGCTGCTGCTGGAATTCAAGAAATACTTCAGACTCACCGAGACTCTCGGTGATGGTACGTTCGTAATGCTGCTGTTCACTCATAGCGCATCATACCATATGTGGTTGTTTCCACCAATAGATT
>SKXS01000153.1 GCA_007128345.1 Spirochaetia bacterium | reverse complement strand
CGATATACTTCCTTACCTCAATGTAGCCGTCGGTACCAAGGACGAATAGCCTCCCGTCCCCCCAGGCACCTAAACCGTCCGGGGTGAACCAGTCAACACGGAAATATCCCGCCGCTCCGTTGTCTGCCGTCAGGCACGCATCACCGAAATCTTCAAAACCTTGGTACTGCTTATGATGGTAATTTGCCACTCTGCTGGAAGTTATTTGAGCATCTTGGGCTTTTACATAGCAAAGGAATTGTTCAATCTGGTGAGAACCGATATCTACAATAATCCCGCCGTACTTGTCCGCTTCAAAAAACCATTGCGGACGCTGGTCAATGCTGATTCGATGCGGTGCAATTGTCAGGACCTGCACAACCCTCCCTATCGCGCCTTCATTGATGAGCCGTTCTGCAAGGACGGATGCTTCAACATGTATCCGTTCAGAATAGTATACTGCAAAGAATCTTTTTGTCTCTGCGGTCTTCCTGCGGGCCTCCTCCAGCTGCTGTGCAGTTGTAAACGGCGGTTTATCAGTAAAATAATCTTTTCCATGATCCATGGCCCTCATCCCCAGATTTCCGCGGAGCACGGGCACCGGGGCAGATGCAATAAGCTTGATGTCCGGATCTTCGAGCACTTCAGATTCGCATCGAGCTGATCGGGCCTGCGGAAATGCCCGCAAAAAACTTGCCATTTTGACCGGATCCGGGTCATACACCATCAGGACATCCGCACCTGCTTCCGTGAGACCATTGCACATCCCGTAGATGTGTCCGTGATCAAGCCCGATCACCCCTACGGAAAAATCGCCAGTTTTGCAGACCCTGCGCACCTGCTTTCCTGCCGTCTTTGGTGCATAATCCATCCCGCTTGATTTCTTCTGCAGACTCATACCGGCCCCCTATGTCTTTCTTCCCAATGTAATGGAGGTTGTAGCAAAATTATCGAGACTTTTCGTCTTCTTGTTGAACCGGGGAAGCATGGGCAGCATAGTCTCACTCCTATAGAAGGGATCATCGGCTTCAATCGGGAAAGTCACAGGACTGAGTGATTGAGCAGACTTGTATATTCCGAATATGAGCTCCAGGGTCTTTCGACCAGCTTCACCATCTGCGGCAAGACTGCTGCCTGTTTCTAGGGAGGAGAGCACATCATGTATCTGTGCTGTATGCCCTTCATAAGCTAGGGAAGGTATTGATTCATAGAGCTGCTGGAGCTTCTTTTCAGTATCCTCGTCTCTGTTTGGAAATCCATTCTCCAATGCTGTAGATGCGTAGACTTTCCAAGGAAAGGATATTCGGGCTTTCTCACATTGGAATACTATTTCCTGCTCTTCCCCATGATGCACCAGCGATGCTGTAAGCTGAGCCACTGATCCATCCTGATACTTCAACACTGCGGTTGAAAAATCTTCTGTCTCGGAATTCTGATGATCGAGATTTGTGAAGTATGCCTGCACTTGGTCTGGCATTCCCATCATCCACAGCAGCAGATCTGCATGATGTACCGCATGGTTTATAGTGCAGCCCCCACTTTCCTGTTCCCATGTCCCTCGCCACCAGAGATCGTAGTAATTATTCCCCCGCCACCAGTAGGAATTGACGGCAGCATGGAGGATCTTCCCTGATTCTGCTGAGTCGATCACCTTCTTAAGCCGCATCATAGGGGTGAGAAAGCGGTTCTGTGCAACAACCGAAACTTTCTTACCGCTTGCACGTGCCGCTTTAAGTATGCTGTCGCACTCCTCCAACGAACATGCCATAGGCTTTTCAATGAGTACATGCTTTCCTGAATTGAGAGCATACAATGCAGCTTCAGCATGGGCGGACGGAGGAAGACAAATGGCGACCAGATCTATGTCATTGCGTTCTGCAGCCTCCCGATAATCGCTGCAGCACTGAACTGATAGTATGTTTTTCTCCTTAGCCAGTGCAGCAGCCTTTTCAGGATATGTATCGCAGAGGGTCTTGATTTCGCAGCGGTCAGGGAATGCAAGGAAACCATCGACATGAATCCTGGCTATTGCTCCTGTTCCCAACACAGCCACTCCTAGCATACCTGTTCTCCTTATCATTTGGCAGACTGAGCTTGCGCACGAGCTTGTGACGCTTCACCTTTCACCGCATCAATGATTGCTCTGATTGTTGATTCAGGGGTACCCATGGATACTCCTCCCCCAGCAGACAGCAGAAACCTCGGATGGCCGTTGTTTTGGCGGATGCACTGCGATGCCGCATCATAGACATCATCATACGATCCGTAGACCATGGTGTCCAGAGGAGATATATTGCCCATGAGTATGATGTTATCCCCCACCTGTTTCCGAAGTGTCGAAATGGGTACAAGATGAGAAAAATTGAACATATTCACACCAAGCTTTTCCAAGTAGCTGAATGATATGTTGTTCGGCGTATCATTATGGAGCGCCTTGAGTCTTGCAGGAAGTGAGAATATGTCCTTAAAATACCCATGGGCAAATTCCAGATAGTCCTGCTCGCTGAGAAAACCCATGATATCATCGAGCACAAGGATACCCTCAACATCAGGAAGCACTTCAGCCTGAGCTTCCAGCCATTCCTTCACTGTCCGGGTCATAATGCGCATAAGCTTATGCGTGTTTTCCGGATCTGTTTT
>SKXS01000105.1 GCA_007128345.1 Spirochaetia bacterium | reverse complement strand
TCCTGAGGACCGACTGCCTTGAAGGGCCTGAAATCATCAAAGGTCTCCACGGGTTGTGCATGTTCACGGTACGTGGACACCATGAGGGTTTCAGGAAGCCATGAAGAACCAGTACGGATGTCCTCAAACAGAGGCTGGTAGCCTGCCTCCCTCCCGGATGTAGTGAGAATGAACGCAGTAATCAGGGTCTTGGTCGCAGAAAGCTGCTGGTCCAGGGTGATGAGATCTGCCCGGAGTGCGGGACGGGGATCCTGCACCACCGCCCAGTCAGTGTTGAACTGGGCATGGTTCGCCCCGTAGATCCACACTGAGCTCCAGAAGACCCCGGGGTCAGGCATGCCCCTCTGGAGGAACCGCAGCCCGTAATGTGCCGAAACATCACCGTCATGGCTGCCGTGGATCACCAGGTAGGATACCGAAGGAGGCAGTCCCAATGGTCTGTTCTGGATACGATACTGCCCTTCGATGGGAGCCAGGGATACAGCCCCCCTGATGCTCCAGGGATAATCCAGTTCTACAGTACCGTCCTCGGGGTAGTAGTCCAGAAGCTCATACATAGCCGCAGTTACTGCCGCTTCGCCGCCCCGTGAGTGTCCCATCACATAGAGGTGCTCGGTATCCACACGGCTGTAGAGCGGATGGTCGGGATCTTCATTCCATTCAGTAATCAGCCTCAGGTGTTCCAGCAGCAGCACCGCCCGGGCGTCATTTTCATCCCCCCTGGACCGTGCATTGATGAAGTTTTGATCAACGGAGGCCATGATGATCCCATGAGAGGCCAGGTGTTCTCCAAGATATGCATACCCAAACTCAGAAAAGTCCCAATCGGCATGGTTGCCATGCACTATGACGGCGGCGGGAAACTTGCCTTCTCCCTCGGGATACCAGACCCTGCCGTTTAATGGGACCGCATCGGAACCGTATCCCCAGTACCCGCTGCGCACCTGATCAAAGAACGGTGAAATGTCAACGGGATCAGTTGTCACCGCCGCATCCCGATACGCATCCCTCCTCGGGTTGTCGGGTGACGCGTAGGTGAACGAACCCACCTGATACCTGCCCACTTCCCCCGGATGGTCCAGATCAAGCGCCTCGGGATGATGCAGCTGCTCAACCCGGGCCTGCTGAGGGGGGAGGGTTGCACAGGACATGAGAATACATGCAGCTGCGCATAAGAGCACCCATTGTTTCATAGCACCTCCTGGATAACTGTACAGCACCGAAGATACCACATCCCCTGCAGTTTCTCAACTGAATCTTATTCTCCCTTTGCCACTGAAGCAATTCCATTGTATAGTGACGCTATGTACCGACTTCACTTCTTCAAAGTATCTCCGAATACTGCCGAACTGCGCTTCAGCCGTATCTGGAGGTTCATCTTCGCTGGTATTGCAGCATTGTTCGCCTCATTATCACTGTTCGAAGGCGCTCCCGTCTGGCCCGCAATCGTGCTGGCTTCTGTTTCTCTGGTATCAGCGCTCTATACGGAGAATTGGGTGTTCGACCTATCTGGTGAACAGCAGGTGACCAGGAAAATCGGTGTGTGGCCTTTTCTGAAAACAGTCAGCTTCCCCATCAGCGACATCACGTCAGTCGCCATGCATGCATCCAAACCTCTCGTATCAAGGGGTGGATCTGATGAATCTTCAGTCAACAGAATGCCGCGTTTACCCCATGGTGAGCGTCAGTTCATCAAGCTGCTGATCATGCGGAAGGATCATGCCCCCGTTGCTGTGCACACAGACCTGTCCCGGGACGGAAGCAGGATCATGGAAATGGGAAAGCTCATCGCATCATTTCTGCATGTTCCCTTTACCGAACAGCTGGAGTGAACCTGCCTGCATCACCAGTACATGGTATCCAGCTCCAAGGAAAGCAGCTCCAGTTCCCTCAGCACCTGCATGACACGAAACGCTGCAGCCGTTTCATTGAGCACCTTTTCCTTGAGCTGCCTGGAACTTGAAGAGCCCAGGGAAACGAGAATCTCCTCTTCCTGCCGCTCCTCCCTGATTCCCCGATATTCCACCATGAGTATGGAGAGAGCTGCGATACGGTTGTCCACCCTGTCCTGCAGATCCGCTGCCCGTCTTTGCGCATCGCGAAGGGCACGCTCCATATCAATTTCTGCCTGCACAATTCGTTCATCCGCCAGCATGCCCGTCAGATTTCCGGTTCTCCTGAAGAGATCCGGCACCTGGAGAGACACAGAAACGGACAGTGAATCTCCCGTAAACAACCCGGCAACTGAGTCCGCAAGGGACTGGTCAGAGGAAGTGCTCCTGACAGTTACTGCTAATCTCGGCGCATCTGCTGGGTTTCCTGCCAGACGGTCTTTCACCGCTGATTCCAGCTCACGGCCTGCACTGCGGTACGATGGATCATGGGAACTCAACCACCATCGCCTAAAGGCGATGGGTTGAAGCATGTCGACTGAAATTCGACTGGGGCGGACTCTCACTTTTCCACTTTGAAATCACCATCTTGGCTTCGCTCCATCTTATTCTGTTCCTCTATATACTTCATAATCACTTCATCAGTCACATTCCCCCTTGTCGCTGCAAAGCAGCCGCGGGCCCACAGATGTTATCCCCAAAATGCTTTCTTCAGACTCCGGTATTCTTCTCAC
>SKXS01000079.1 GCA_007128345.1 Spirochaetia bacterium | reverse complement strand
TCGTTCCTGCGGCCGATCCGGGGTCATTTTTTCTTGTACAGCGTAACGGAGCGCTGCCCGCGGGCATTACATCTGCGGTCGTTTTTGAAGGAACAAGGTCGTATTTTGTTGAGATACAAGCACTTACGGTAAACGCAAAAAGCGGGTACTCCCGGGTATATTCAGAAAAAATCGATACATCCCGTGTTTCCCGGATTGCTGCGGTCATGGAGAAACATCTGGGAATGTCCTTTTCTGACCAGGATATATACGTCAATGTAGCAGGCGGTATCAGGCTTGATGAAGTGGGTATGGAGCTTCCCCTTGCGTTGGCTCTGTATTCAGCCCGCTCAGGGAAGCCTCTGCCAGCTAAGACCGTCTCTGCTGGAGAACTGAGCCTGGCTGGTGAGATACGTCCCATCCCGCACATGGACCGCAGGGTAAAAACAGCTTTTGATATGGGATTCACAAGTTTCATTGGTCCTTCGTATCCACGTATTACCAGGGGGGCATACTCAGGCTGTGCTACGATAGCTGAAGCGGTACGAAACACCTACGGCACTTCTTCGTGACTACCCTCCGTTGACCAGTGATATCAGGAAGGGGAATGCAGCGAAGGTTCCGATGGCGCTGCCGATGCTGCTGAGAAAGAATACCACCAGTGCATGGGTGAAGCGATTGCGGTAGAAACCCCTGACCGAAAGAATATCCTGTGGGAGCCGATCAAAATCATATACACGGGGCTTGCGTACGTACGCCTCTACAAGACCTGTCACGATCCCCACCCCAATGGTCGGATTGAGGGAAGTCAGGGGAGCAAAGAGGAATGCAGAAAGCACGGTAACGGGATGGCCCAGTGCCAGAATGGTGCCCGCTGCAGAGAGGATTCCGTTGACCATAAACCAGTAAAAGAACATGGTCATACCCTGATGCCATCCTGCATTGATAAACCCGTAGATAAGCAGCGAGAGTACAAGCGCAGGCACCAGCCAGGGAATCACCTTGCTTAGTCGTGAAGGGGGAGGCACTATTTCAATATCGGATAGATCCTGCGTCATCGAACCTTCCGCCAGTGATCTCAGCTGCTCAATAATCCCCGGAGTATGTCCGGCACCAATTACTGCTAACACATGGCTGCCGGGTGCCCGGTAAATGTTGGTGGCCAGGTAGCGGTCACGCTCATCTATGAGTACCCGCTTGATGGAGGGAAGGTATTCTGCCAGCTCCAGCATCATGTTCTCCAGGGCATTACGCTGCTTGAGCTGCTCGATATCTTTTTCTTCAATGCGTTCGTTGGTAAAAATACTGGCAAGAAGTGAGGCCAGAAGCTTCATTTTATTCCAGAATCCTGACATCCCCCACGCGCGCCTGAGGGTTACCTGGATTTCCCGGTCGCACAGCGAGAAAGGAATTTCCAGCTCATCAGCGGTTTCTGCTGCCTTGCGCATCTCTTCTCCCGGGGTGATGCCGGTAGTCTCACCGATGCGTTTCTGGAATGAGGACAGCACGAGGTTTGCAAGCAGGAGGAATCCTTTACGCTGCCTGAGCACTTCTCCGATGCGGAGGTTTTCCCAATGCTGGCCCTCCTTCATTGTTTTATACCGACCTGCATCAAGTTCAAGACAGAGATGGTCGGGCTTCTCCTCCCTGATTACCCGTTCAACTTCCTGGACGCTTTCTGAAGATACGTGGGCAGTACCCAGGAGGGTGATCTTCTTTCCGTCATTGAGGGTGATAACTGTTACCGTATCGTTTGAGATGCTCACATTCACGCGCGTATTCCTCCGTCCCCGTTACTATATCGGCGGGAATTGATTTGTACAAGGAGCTAAGCTAAAGCTAAAAATTTTGCTTGCACAACCCTGTGCTTTCCTGTAGGTTGTTGCCATGGTTTCCACACTTACCTACCTCGTTCAGCTTTTTGTATGTCTCATTGTCGGCATGATCCTGGCGAAGACCTGTATAGTCCCTAAGAAAGCAGAACCAGCAGTGGACAAGCTGCTGAGTATCTGTCTTTATGCACTGCTTTTTACCATGGGAGTGCGCACCGGACAAATCGATGATCTTTTCTCCCAGGCAGGCCGCATGACCCTCCTTGCTGTAGGGTTCGGTATATCTGTCACCATTGGATCTGCCGCTGCAGTTATTGGCGCATCAGTAGTCATGAAGAAACTCTTCACTGCACAGGGTGGAAACGGTACGGAGAGTAAGGGGGGGATCAAGAAGCTTCACTTCAGAGAACCCCTGCGGCTGGTCTTCAGCGCCTGCCTTGGGTTTGTATTCGCTGTATGGACACCGCTGCTTTTCTGGTTTGACGACCGTATAACCACGTGGCTGCTGTTTCTCCTCCTGCTGCTTGTGGGCATTCAGATGGTCCAGGGAAAGACAGATATGGTCTCAGTATTTAAAAATCCGATATCCATGGTGCTCCCGCTTCTGACTATCGTCGGCACCCTTGCGGCAGGCGCATGCATCGGCAGGGCATTTGGACTCAGTGTTGGAGTATCGTTGGCCATGGCTTCCGGGTTTGGATGGTATTCGCTGTCTGGAATCCTCATCGCTGAAATGGGAAGTCCAGTGCTCGGATCTGCAGCTTTTTTGAGCAACCTCCTTCGGGAGATCCTTGCATGCGTTACCATACCGCTGCTTGCAGGGCTTAAGAAGCCTCATGCGGCAATATCTGTAGGGGGAGCTACGAGCATGGACGTGACGCTGCCCATCGTTGAGCACAGCTGCGGTATCGAGTACGTGCCTCTTTCACTCGCACATGGAATTCTGCTTACTATTCTGGTTCCATTTTTTGTGCCGTTTTTCTACATGATGTAATAATATATCGGCTAGCGTTATATTAAGTGAATGAGCAGTTGGAGCTTCCACAAAGATTCCTCGCGAATACCCCGCAGGAACACAGTATTTCCAGAGGGGTTCCAGTTCCTATGATACAGTTCCATGCGTGCATCTTCTGCCGCAGCGGTTATTCCTCGAGAGGAGGAATCGCTGAACTGTGAGAAGAGATAGTCTCCTGCCTGCAGGATAAAGGGCTGTAATCTTTCAGGGTAGTGTTCTGCTGGGCATGTGACTCCGAAGAATGCGGGGATGCATTTTTCCAGTGAAAATTCTGAGTCGGCATCCCATGTTCCTGCGGATATAAACTCCTCTGCATTGAGCATGCTGCTGTTCTCCCGCAGCACCAGGGTGGAAAGCGCCTCCAGCAATGCGGTATAATCACTCCATGAGCAGGGGTCAGCAAAGCCGGCATAGATAATATCCTGGAACAAGTGCAGTTTCATGATTCCCATGGTGGTGTGATAGTAGTGAATGAGCCGAAAAAAGTACAGTATCGATTACGCAGGAGCAGCAGAAGGAGAACCATTGCCATTCATGTAAGCGCTGCAGGCGAGGTTGTGGTTTCAGCACCGCAATGGGTGCCCGTCAGCGAGGTAAGACGAATCGTAGGCCAAAAGGAAACCTGGATCAGGAAGCAGCTTGACCGCATGAACCGGAAGGCTTATCCGGTGATAACAAGGCAGTACCAGGAGGGAGAGACATGGTATCTCTTTGGTGAACCGCTCGTACTCCGATGTATTGATGATGGAAAACCCGGCGCAGCAGTGGATTTTGTCCACCGCCAGATTATCTGCAGCGGTAGGACCGGCAGTAATCGTATGGTATTGTTGTGCAGATCTGTATATCGGGAAGCTGGACAATCATATATCGAGAGGCGACTGGTAGGTCTCTGCCGGATGCTTGATAATGCATCTGGCGGCTCACTGAGACCTCACGAAGTCCGCCTGCGGTCCATGAAACGCCGGTGGGGAGGGTGCAGCAGGGACGGCATCGTGACATTGAGCCTCAGGCTTTTCTGTCTGCCTGAGCATCTTGTTGACTATGTTGTGGTCCATGAGCTTGTTCACCTCTATGTGTTTCACCACGGCAGAGAATTCTACCAGCTCCTTGGGAACGTGATACCGCAATGGAGGGAGTACCGTGAGCTGCTGAAGCGCTGGTCATATCTGGCGGTAGTGTAAACTCTGCAAACCGCTAGACCTAGTTTGGAAGAATGAGTACATTTAATGCATGCATCGCAGGTACTGCGTGTGCCAGACGTACCGCAAGGGGGAATGTAATGAAACCAGTAGAGATCGCTCAGGGCGTATACCGGCTCAGTGCAAATATTGGCAGCAGGGATCTCTTTGAGGGGATATGGCCTATACCAAATGGCGTATCGCTCAATGCATATATCGTCAAGGGAGATAATAAAACAGCGCTCATTGACCTCGTGAAGGACTGGGAGGGTGCTGCGCGAGGGATTACTGAACAATTGAGAGAAGCCGGCCTCGGTCTGGGAGATATTGACTATCTGGTGCTCAACCATATGGAGCCTGATCATACGGGCTGGCTGGCAGAGCTTAAAAAACAGCAGCCAAAATTACAGATTTTGTGTTCAAAAAAAGCAGTACCCATGGTGGAAGCATTCTACGGAATCACTGATTCGGTCAAAGCTGTGGGTTCTGGGGATGTGCTTGACCTCGGCGGGAAGCAGCTAGTCTTTGAAGATGCACCCAATGTGCATTGGCCGGAGACCATGGTAACCTATGAAGCTGTTACAAAGACCCTGTTTTCCTGTGACGCATTCGGTTCCTTCGGACAAGTGCACGAGGCTGTATTTGATGATCAGCTTTCTGAACTTGAGATGCGGTTCTTCGAACAGGAGACCCTCAGGTACTATGCGAACATAGTCTCAAGCTTCTCCATCTTTGTACAGCGGGCGATCAAGAAGCTTGAAGCGCTCGATATTTCCGTCATTGCTCCAAGCCACGGCATTCTCTGGAGGAAAAATCCGGATAAGATAATCAGGGACTACATACGACTTGCGTCATATATGAACGGGCCAGCTGAAGAAGAAGTGACCCTTGTGTGGAGTTCCATGTACGGAAATACGGAATCATTGGTTGAGGCAGTCAGGGCCGGAGTAGAGGCTGAGGGGCTGCCCATCCATATACATCGGGTGCCCCAGGAGCATGTCTCCTTCGTACTGGCGTCAGCCTGGAGATCATCGGGGATCATTGTGGGCATGCCCACATACGAGTACCGTATGTTCCCGCCTATGTACACAGTTCTTGACATCTTGGAGCGCAGCCATGTGATGAACCGCAAGGCCTTCAGGTTTGGTTCCTATGGATGGTCAGGCGGAGCCCAGAAGCAGTTCGATGCGTTCACCCAGGCGATGAAATGGGACTGTCTGGGCTCAGTGGAATTTCAGGGCGCACCGAAACAGCCTGATCATGAGACAGCATTTGCGCGGGCTCGGGAACTGGCTAAGCAGGTGAAAAGCTGGAAGGCCTAAGCCATTCGTCTGACCACCTCATTAATGAAATGGTAGATCCTCGCCACAGAAGATATATGCACCTGTTCTCGTGTTGAATGTACATGTTCCATTGTAGGTCCCATGGATATTGACTGCATGTCGGGAGCCTTGCTGTTGATGACTCCGCATTCCAGACCGGCGTGAATTGCCGTGATAACCGGCTCCCTGCCGTAGAGATCTGTGTATACACGGGAGAGCATGCTGGGCAGCTGCGACTGCGGATCGGGTGTCCATGCGGGATAGGGGTTCATCTCCTTGACCTCGGTACAGCATAGTGCAAGGGCGGCCGCAACGGTTTGGGATATATGTACCCGTTTGGACTCAACTGCTGAGCGCTGGCTTGTGACAATCTCGATACACGTTTCCGTGATGTACGCAGATGCAAGGTTATTTGAAGTCTCCACCATGCCGGGTACGGCATTGCTCATGCCCGCAATCCCATGGGGAACCAAGTAGATGCAGGTGATGAGGGAACTGCTCTGCGCTTCAGTAAGGACCCGGTCAGGCATGGGCGCTTCATCAAGGGTGAGAGAGCATTCCGGATCGGTCTCCCTGTATTCTTTGGGTATGGTGTCCCGCAGTTCGCTGAAGATTGCCTGAAGCGTCTCTTCATTTTCCGGCGGTATGAGAAATACAGCAGTGCAGCTGCTGGGGATGACATTCCTTTTGGTCCCGCCGCTGAGCGAGGCGATCCTGATCGGACACAAGCGGCTGACTGCCTTAAGGATGCGGAAACACTCCTTCACTGCGTTTGCCCGTCCTGTATGAATATCTGCTCCTGAATGTCCGCCTGAGAAGCCTGACAGGGTAAGTGTATACGGCAGCCATGAGAGGCAGTTTCCTTCGGTCAGCTCCCAGCTCAAATCAGCGGTGCCTGTCACTTCTGCGCCGCCTGCACTTCCTATGTAGAACACCCCCTCCTCCTCGGAATCGAGGTTGATGAGCATCCTCCCTGATATCTGTGACATATTGAGACCAAACGCTCCTTCAAGGCCGGTTTCTTCAGCAACCGTGAGAATGGCTTCCAAAGGACCATGATCCAGAGAATCGTCTTCAAAAAGTGCGAGAATTAGGGCGAGTGCAATGCCGTTGTCAGCTCCAAGAGTAGTGCCCCACGCTCTCATCCAGTCTCCATCCTGCGCCAGGGGAATTGGATCCTTGGTAAAATCGTGGTCTGAATCCGGATCCTTGACGCAGACCATATCCATATGGCCTTGGAAGATAAGTCCAGGAGTATGCTCTCTGCCTGAGGAAGGGGCTTTCCTGATGACCATGTTTCCGGCATCATCAATGGAGTAAGCCAAGTCATGCTTATGGGCGAATTGTCTGAGATACTCACGAACCTGGGTTTCATTTTCCGATTCACGGGGAATCTGAGATATTTCGTAAAAATAGTGCCATACCCTCGAAGGTTCAAGGGCTTCTATCTGTTCCTGTGTAATCAAATCCATAGATTCCTCCTGGTGTCCCTGCAAAATACCGCAGGTGGCCATGATACGGTGCTCTGCCTGTATGGGTCAAGGCGAAATCAGGGAATTTCAGTCCCCGACGCACTAATCACCTGGGATTCCGGCGGCGGAATATCCTCAGTGAGGTCATTGAGCCACTTCCCGCTGCGGAACCGTAAGATTCCCGCCGCTGCCTTGAATACTTCCTCAAAGCCGAGCAGCAGGTATACATAGTAAATCGGCAGGTTCAGCACCAGACCGGCAAACAGCACGATGGGCACACCGATACCCCATACACTGGTGAGCTCAAGGATGAACGAGAATGTAGTATCTCCTCCGCTGCGCAGCACCCCGATGATGAGGTGGATGGTGAGCCCCCTGATGGGGATGAGCAGTGCAAGGACACGAAGGGAGCGTATGGTAATCTGGATGATCTCCTGTTCGATATTAAATGCGCGGGTTACCAGTGGAGCACAGATGGCCATAAGGATACCGATGAATAAACCCACCAGGACCGGCAGCAGGAGGAATCTCCGCGCATAGCGCCTTGCAGTGTCATACTCGCGGGATCCGATTTTATTCCCGATGAGTACTGCGGAACCGTTTCCGGTCCCGATATATATGACAAAGAAGAGACTCTGAATAGCCTCGCTCACGTTGGCAGACGCGATCACCTCCGTCCCCATCCGTGCGTAGACGATCTTGTAGACAACCATGCCTAGAGACCAGACGAGTTCGTTGCAGATGACGGGAAAGGCGGTGCGGAAGAATTTTTTTACAAATTTCCTGTCATATGAGAAGAACACACGGAGCACTCCGGCTGCGGGAGTGCGCTTTCCGTAGGTCAAGGAGAGAATGATGACCAGTTCGAGTCCCCGGGATATGACGGTTGCCAGAGCTGCTCCTCTGACCCCCATGGCGGGGAATCCGAACTTTCCGAATATCAGGAGGTAGTTGAGCAGAACATTGACTGTCAGCGAACAGGCGGTAGATACTAGCGGGTACTTCGCCATACGCATGCTGCGCAGGGAGGTTGAAAAAATAAACGATATCGAGGTAAAGAGGTAGCTCAGTGCCACAATGCGCAGGTATGATGCCCCTAGCTCGATAACCTGGGGATCAGTAGAAAAAATGCTCATGACATGGTGGGGAAGCAGCATGGATACAGTAGAAACCGCAGCAGCTCCGATGAAGGATGTGGTCAGCGCTACTCCCATGGCCGCATGGATTGAGGCTGTATCCCCTTTGCCCCAGTACTGAGCAATGAATATGGACGCACCGCTGCCTATGCCGAAGAAGAAGAGGATGGTGAGGAAAAACACTTGATTTGCAAGTCCCACACCGGCTATTTGGACAGACCCCAACTGGCCTATCATGAGGGTATCGATGAATGAAAGTGAGGAGATAAGGAAATTCTGCAGCATGATGGGGCCGGAAACGGACACGAGCGCCCGGTAAAAGCCTCGTTCTGCTTTGAGGTCCTTGAGCATGGTTACCATACAATGAGATGTACTTGATTTAGCGAGGGGGTGTCAAGCAAAACACCAATCACGGCCGCTGAGAGCGAAGCAGCGTACCCGCCAGATCCATCCTCCCAGTCCTTCTCAAGGCCTCCAGAACGAGAGAACGATTTTCCTTTTTATGTGCATGCAGGAGTGCTCGTTGAAGCCGTTTCTCTCTTCCCTTAGGTATATGGATGGGAGCATTGTCCCGTCCCGGCCTGGGATCCATGCCGGTGTAGTACATGCATGAGGCCGCTGTCCCCGGGGTCGGATAGAAATCCTGCACCTGGTCGGGTATAAACCCTCTCTTTCGGAGATAGCATGCCAAATCCACAGCATCGTCAAGACGGGCACCCGGATGGCCGGACATGAAGTATGGAATGATATACTGGGTCTTCCCTGCCCTGCGGGAAGCCAGCGCAAATGCTTGGGCAAATGCATCAAATATCTCGATGGGAGGTTTTCCCATGATATCCAAGACCTTTGGTGACGTGTGTTCAGGGGCAACCTTGAGCTGCCCGCTTACATGGTGTGCGCAGAACTCAAGCAAAAAGCGGGTTCTGACCGATTCAGGAGCAGCCATAAGATAATCGTACCTGATCCCTGACCGTACAAAAACCCGTTTCACCCCCGGAAGCTTCCTGATATCCCGCAGCAGTCCCAGAAATTCCATATGATCATCCCCGGCGTTTCTGCACACCCTGGGGAAAAGACATTCTTTGTTTTCACATGGTCCCATGTCTGCGATGAGCTGTCTGCTGCAAGCCGGATGCAGAAAATTTGCTGTAGGGCCGCCTACATCATGGATGTGGCCTTTGAATTCCGGATCTTCGATAATCCGTTTAGCCTCTGCCAGTATGGACTCCCTGTTCCTGCTTTGGACGATCCTTCCCTGGTGGCTGCGCAGCGCGCAGAAGCTGCAGCTCCCGTAGCATCCCCTGCTGCTGGTGATGCTGAAGCGCACTTCCTGCAAGGCAGGCACGTCTCCCAAGGGTCTGTACATAGGATGAGCTTTCCTTGCAAAGGGGAGCGCGTAGATACGGTCCATCGCCTTACTATCCAGAGGAACTGCAGGAGGGTTCTGCACCACCAGGCGATCACCATAGGCTTCCAGGAGCCTGCTTGGCTTCATAGGGTTTTCGTGGAGCAGCCGGATCTGTACGCTCCGGGCAAACTGCAGCTGACCCTCCGGCTTCGGGATGTTTCCTGAAGGGTCTCGGGCGGAAACCTCCTCCCAAGCAGGGAGGATAATATCATCATAGCCTGTATACGGGGTGTATGCGCGAGAGCTGCAGGCAAACACAGTGCCAGGTATCGTGCATGAAGAGAAATCCATAGATTCATCATTGAGTACCCGGTCGACTGCAGCTGCTGCCTGCTCACCCATTCCGTAGATGACCAAATCAAGCTTCGCATCAAGAATCACGGACCTGCGCAGACGATCCGACCAGTAATCGTAATGGCTCAGCCTCCGAAGAGATGCTTCAATGCCGCCGGCTATAACGGGGACATTGCTGAAAGCTTGGCGGATTCGGCCGGTATAGGTGATCACTGCACGATCAGGCCGCATACCCGGTCTTCCGCCTGGAGAGTAGACATCTTCATGCCTCGGTTTGAGTGCGGCGGTATAATGTGCCACCATAGAATCCAAAGCCCCCGCAGTGACGAGGAATGCCAGTCTTGGACGTCCCAATACCATGAAATCATCCGGCCTGTCCCAGCGGGGTTGTGTAATAACCCCTACCCTTCTTCCCAGGGATCCAAGAAGCCGGGATATTACCGCGGTACCAAATGAGGGATGGTCGATGTAGGCGTCCCCGGTGACCACAATGTAGTCGCACAGGTCCCAGCCGCGGGCATCCATATCATCGCGGCTGACAGGAAGCAGGTCGCTTTTCATGGAGTGAGGGT
>SKXS01000094.1 GCA_007128345.1 Spirochaetia bacterium | reverse complement strand
TGCTGGCGCTTCCGATATTGGACCTCAGACAGCGCATCCAGGAGGAAATTGAGAAGAACCCGGCCCTGGAGCTTACCTACGAAAGGGGTGTATCCATTGACAAGCTGTCCGAAGGACCTTCAAGAGATACAGACTACTTTGAAAATTCTTCCGATCCCGGCTTCACTTCCCGAGTCTACACCGGTGCTGATGCAGACAGCAAGCAGAAGTTTATGGAAGGTGCCTTAGCCAGGAGTGAGTCTCTCCAGGACCACCTGGTGTGGCAGCTCCGTATGTCACCTCTATCACGGGAGGAGACGGAGCTTGGGGAGATACTTATATCTAATCTTGACGATAACGGCTTTTACCAAAAACCCCTTGAAGAGGTGATCACTCCCCAATATGCACCGCTTTTACCGAAGGTGCTGGATATAATCCGGAACTTCGATCCCCCCGGAATATGTGTGGAAGGACCTATTGAATCCCTTGCAGTCCAGGCGGCGCTCCTTCCTGGTCATCCGGAGCATGCAGTTACATTCATCACGGACGAACTTGAATTACTTCGTAAGGGTCGGTTCGAGGAACTGGCAAAGAAGTACGAGATATCTGTTGAGGAAGTTGAGGATGCCTTTGCCTTCATTAAGACCCTCAATCCGTTCCCTGGGAGCGGATACTCATCGACGAATACGGAGTATGTTGTCCCTGACATCACTATTCGCAAGCACGACAGCCAACTGCGGCTCTATATTCATGATGATCAGCTGCCTGAACTGAAAATTGACGAGCAGTTTTCCACCATGGGTGAGGGCGAGCAGATCACCAGAGAGACGGAACGTTATATCCAACGGGCGGTCAAGGACGCCCAATGGCTGATATCAAGCGTTTCCATGCGCAGGAATACCTTGAGGAAAATGGGAGCGGCACTTATGAAGCATCAGTTTCAGTTCTTCCTCAAAGGACAGAAGCATTTAAAACCCATGACTCTCAAAGATATAGCTGAAGAGATATCGGTGCACGAGACCACCGTTTCACGGCTCTCACATGCAAAGTATGTACAGACTGACTGGGGCGTGTTTCCCCTCAAATACTTTTTCAGCAGCGCCTTGTCATCAACGAATCCCCTGGGAGAGGAATATGCAAAAAACAGCGTAAAGGAGATCATGCGGGAACTTATAGAGTCTTATAGCGGAAAGAAACGCCTCTCCGATCAGAAAATCTCAGACATGCTCGCAGAAAAAGGGATAAAGATAGCAAGAAGGACTGTGGCTAAGTATAGAGGTGAACTTCATATTGAATCATCCTTCGACCGGTAGCAGATGCTGCCTGTCCCCCGGAAGTAGCAGGCCTGAAGACCAAAGAAACATTGACTATTACCCAAGTGAGTCTTATCCTAGTAGTATAGATCCAAGCAGGAGGTGCATATGAACCTTGAAATCAAAGGAATTCACTATCACATCAGTGACGCTACCCATGAATTCATTGAGAAGAAGCTGCAGCGTATTGATTTTTCTAAAGAGTATCTGGTGGATGTAGCCATAACAGTGACGAAAGAGTCCCATGGATACAAGGTTGACGGCAAGGCACATTTCCGATGGGGAACGCACATTGTTGCCGCTGAGGAGACTCATGAGCTCTATGAGGCCATAGAACTCATGATGGACAAGTTTGAGAAAGCAATACGCAAGGAGAAAAAGAAAAAAGTAGATACGAAGGTTGGGCATAAGCATGCTGCAGATATCCAGGCTGCTGAAGCACTTAGCGGATTATCGGACGATGACTTGGAAGAGGCTGATGACCTTGAACCGTAGCATGAGACCTATACAATGTACGCTGCCCCATGGAGCATCTGCCCCATGGGGCGCTTTTTTCATACAGTGCATCATATAATCAGTGCGCCCATATTTTTTTTGGGAGGGGGCATAGCATTATCCCTGCATGTGATTCATTTCTTCTGTACAAACTGCTCCGCACTGTGGTATACTTCTACGAAACAAAGGTATAGTTATGAAGGAATTCACAGTTCTTGACCTCCTGGACTTGGACCTCAAAGAAAACAACGCACTCAACCTCTCCTGCATCGGCGGAAGACCCGGACTGGCAAGGGTTATCACAAATTCTAAGATCAATCGGCCGGGGCTTACCTTGGGCGGCTTCTTCAAGGAGTTTTCCTACGACAGCATACAGCTCTTCGGCAAGGGTGAGCAGGCATACCTGCACCAGTTGGAGGAGCAGAACTCATTCGAATCAGTTGAAAAGATGTTTTCCTATCAGATTCCCTGCGTTATCTTCTGTGAGGGTGGTGAGCCAGGAAAGAAATTCGTGGCGATTTCCGAACGTTCCGGATGCCCGGTCCTCAAGACCGACCTTCCCTCCGGGGACTTTGCCATCAGGATCTATCAGGTGCTCAGCGATGTATTTGCTCCCCAGAAAACGATTCACGGAGTACTTGTGGAAGTATTCGGTGTAGGGGTGCTCATTACCGGAGACAGCGGTGCAGGCAAAAGCGAGACCGCCCTTGAGCTTATTGAACGGGGACACCGGCTAATCAGCGATGACTCAGTGAAGCTCCAATGCGTCGGGGGGAATATTCTCATCGGGAGCGGTGAGAACGAGTACCTTGCGCACCATATGGAGATCCGGGGACTGGGAATCATCAACATCACCCACTTGTTCGGAGTCAGCGCCATACGGGATAAGAAGCAGGTCCAGCTGTACGTTCAGCTGGAGGAGTGGGATTCCAATAAGACATACGATCGTGTTGGTGAGGATGTGACGATCGAAATCCTTGGGGTCACCATTCCGAAACTTGAAGTTCCCGTAAAACCGGGAAGGAACGTTCCCATCATCATTGAAACTGCGGCGATGAATGAGCGCCTGAAAAAGCTAGGTTACTACTCAGCTAAGGAGTTCAATCAGAATATACTCAAATGGCTTGAAAGTGAATCAGCCAGGAATCTTTACTACAAGAATGAGGATACCTTCTAACAGATGACAGAGAAAGTAGTAACCGTGAAGAACCGGGCAGGCATCCATGCGAGACCTGCGGCACTGATTGTGAAGACGGCAAATCAGTATGCATCGGATTTCTTCATTGAAAAAGGGAGTATGCGGGTAAACGGGAAGTCGATCATGGGGATCATCACTTTGGGTGCCAGCTACCGGACTGAGCTGAAAATTGTTACGGACGGAGCAGATGAGCAGGAAGCTGCTGAGGCTATTGAACAGCTGTTTGTCAATCGATTTGAGATTGAGTAATATACGATTTCGTTGGAGTTTCGCATGAAAAATGTTACCAAGAGACAGCATGAGGTCATCCTATTCATCCAGGATCACCTCAAGGCCCACGGGTACCCTCCCACGATCAGGGAAATCGGCAGCCATTTTTCCTTTTCCGTCAAGGCTGCCTTCGACCATGTGAAAGCCCTCGAAAAGAAAGGCATACTCCGCTGCAATGAAAATCGATCACGGGCAATAGAGATCATCCACGAAGCTTACCTTCCCAAGGATGAAGGTCTTGATATCCCCCTCCTCGGCAATGTTGCCGCAGGTGTGCCGCTGCTTTCAGAAGAAAATTTTGATCGTATGATCAAGGTGCCCAAGCAGATGCTTGCCGACACTGGGCAGTATTACGCCTTGCTGGTCAAGGGCGAAAGCATGCATGATGCCGGTATATTCGACGGCGATATTGCTGTTATCAAGTACCAGCAGCAGGCGGACAATGGAGATATTGTGGTTGCCAGGGTGCAGGATGAAGCGGTGACGCTCAAGAGGTTTTTCCGTGAAAACAACCGAGTTCGTCTGCAGGCGGAAAATGAAGAGTATCTGCCCCTGTACACACAGGAGGTACAGATTCTCGGTAAACTCCAAATGATTATCCGTGATTACACGTAGCTGAGGAGCCCATGCCGCACCAGTCGTCACTTTTTCCCGTATACCTGCTTCTCGGTCCGGAAACTGGCAAGAAAGGTTCTTTTGTCAAGCATATCCAGTCTCAATGCGCTGAAGCTTACAACGGTTCAACTGAACTGCATCGGTTCTATCCGTTTGAGACCGAACAGTGTGAAGCTATGGAAGTGCTCCGCAACAGTTCGCTCTTTGCAGACCATCGGTTGGTGATCATTTCCCAGGTCGAAGAACTGAACCAGGTTAT
Source organism: Spirochaetia bacterium (assembly GCA_007128345.1). Lineage (GTDB taxonomy): Bacteria > Spirochaetota > Spirochaetia > PWKH01 > PWKH01 > SKXS01. Next base: position 6,127 of record SKXS01000094.1, on the reverse strand, counting down.
GGTGCAGGCACTGTCCGATTACTGTGCTCATCCAAATGACGATGCAACGCTTGTGCTTATCTCATCAGAGAACAAGATAAGCGCCAAGCTACAGCAGACTGTGGGAAAGGAACAGACCATCATGTTCTGGGAGCTCTTTGAAAACCAGAAGAAAGAATGGCTTGAAGAGTACTTCTCATCCCGCTCCATGCACATTACTGAAGAGGGTATTGCCCTATTTCTTGATTTGGTGGACAATAACACCCAGGAAATGCGCAGTACAGCGGAACAGTTTGCCTCCTATCTCATATCACGAAGTGAATCAGGAACCGGCAGAATCGCAATCACTGAAGCGGACGTTGAATCCTTCGTCTACCACAGCAAGAAAGAAAATGTATTTACGCTCTTTGATAAAATTGCTCAGTGTGACCTCCGGGGCACATTGGAGATCTTCCATACCCTGCAGCTTGCAGGTGAAATTCAAAGTGCGCCCTTTTTTGCAGGACTTCTGTGGCAGTTCAGGAGACTGCTGCACTACCAGGAAATGCTTGCACAGCGCTGGCAAAGCGATGAAGCCATGGCAAAAACCGCAGTTCTGGGTGTCCCTGCAAGAATTATTGGAAAGCGCAACCAGGGAATCTACCGCCAGGCAGCTAAGAACTACCAGGCTGCTGATGTGCGGAACATCATCGTGCTCATCCAGAAAAACGAAAGTCTCATACGGGAAATTCGCGGAGATGTGCATCCGCTCATACTGGAACTCATGCTCTACGCGATCGTAGTGAACAAAGGAAAGGGAACCCTATCGGGTCAGTACTGTTATGGCCTTATAGGTGAGAACTACCCTGGTGCTCCGATGATGCAGCCGAGCGCAGCACTTCAATAATCCGCTCGCCCGTCTCAAGAGGAATCCTGCATCTGGTTTTTATATCCTCGCTACCGGCATTGGCAATAGCCTCCAGATTTCCATAGGTCTTCATAAGCAGCTTGCTCCTGGCCGGGCCGACTCCCCGCACTGATTCAAGCAGGCTGAAGGACCCATCCTGTTCCCTGAGACGAGTTTGGAAGGTAGTGGCAAACCGGTGTGTTTCATCCCTTACTGCCTGCAGCAGCTTGAGTGCTTCAGAATCCTCTGGCAGCCGCAGCGGCTCCCGTGCATGGGGAAGATAGATCTCTTCAAATTCTTTGGCGAGCCCAGCCACGGGGACGGAGGAAAGCCCCAAGGAATCCAGTATTTCACTTGCAGCGTTCACCTGCCCTTTTCCCCCGTCGATGAGCACCAAGCCGGGAACTGGAAGCTTTTCATTGACTACGCGGGTATACCTCCTGGCCGTTACTTCCCTGATCGCTTCATAGTCATCAATTGCACCATCAAGCGACTTCACATGGAATCGCCGGTATTCCCGGGCATCGGGCTTTCCATCAGTAAATACGATGAGCGAAGCAACCGGTCGCGTTCCCGACAGGTGCGCTATGTCGAAGCCCTCTATCCGTCGAGGAACCGATGGAAGCTTGAGAACCCTCTGCAGTTCCTCAAGGGCAGGCAGACGTTCTTGAGCCTTGAAGCGCCGCTCAGCATCCATTACCGCGTTTTCCAGCACCATGCGCATGATGCGGTAATGCTTTCCTTCATCCGGCTTGATTACCCGGGCAGGTACGCCGACTTGTTCAGAGAGCATTTTCTCAAGCATATAGGTATCCACAAGATGTGATACATAGATCACTTCAGGCACATGCTCCGGTTTTTGGTAGTACTGAGGAAAGAAATCAACCAGCGCATCCGTTTCATCCCCGAATGATTCTCCGCGGTGGAGTTCACTCCCCAGAAGCTTTCCTTCTCGCATCTGGAATACGGATACCGTGACGATGTGTTCCCGCATCACGCAGGCAACATAATCTCGGGTACTGCGTGAAAAATCTTCTACACCCTGATAAACTCGGGTTGACTCGACGGCGCTGATTGAATCCCGAAGCTCCGCCGCTTCTTCAAAGCGCTTCTGCGAAGCCGCCAGTTCCATCCGCTCTTTAAGATCAGCAGTAAGCTGATCCGTATGCCCCTTCAGCAGCTCTCTGACACGGGCCACCATGGCAAGATAGTCTTCCCTGCTGATCTTACCGGCACAGGGAGCAGAGCATCGGCCAATGTGGTAATACAGACATGGAGCATATCGCTTCTTCAAAGGTCCTCGGCATCTGCGCAGCGGATAGAGCTTCTCCATAAGTGAAAGGTATACATCAACCTTTGCGGCATCAGCGTATGGTCCAAAGTATTCAGATCCGTCCTGCACGATGCGCCGTGTCTTGAATACCCGCGGATACTCTTCGCTGGTGATCCTGATTACCGGGAAGCTCTTGCCGTCCTTGAGGCTGATGTTGTAGTGGGGCTTCCACTTTTTAATGAGGTTGTTCTCCAGCAGCAGCGCTTCATACTCGTTTGTTGTGGTGATGCAGGAGATATCGTCTATCTTTGACACCATGATAGTTGTCTTGAGATCTTTTTTCCCGGTAAAATATGAAGTGGTGCGCTTTCTCAAGTCCTTGGCTTTGCCGATGTAGATGATCCTGCCTGCGGCGTCTTTCATAAGGTACACGCCGGGAGAAGAGGGAAATCCCTGTACGACTGCCTTCAATTCTGCCGCGCTCTTCTTCTGCTCCATATGGTAGAAAAGATACCGCTTTAGCAGGGAATGAACAAGCATTCACGAGGGCACCCTTGATGCAGGTCCTGCATTTCCCTAGAATCATGTCCATGGCATCGACATCGGTATGGGACCGTCTTCCCCAGGATGAACAGCGCTACATCAACGAACAGGCTGACAAGCTGCGGCTCAGCAGTCAGTACACGAGAGAACTGACAAATGCTGCAGCTGATCTTCATATGTGGGACGAAGGTCCGCTGGCCGTCCTGCTTGATCCGATTGTTAATGCCTGCCTCACCAACCGCCCGAAGGGCACCCAGACTAATGCCCGCATTATGAAGGCATTCCGTGCATCCATGGATCATCTGCGTTCAAGCGAGTTTGACTACCGATCAGCTGCTCCCCATAAGCCTCTGCATCATAAGCAGGTCTACGTAGATCAGCATACCCGGGATGTTACCATCCTCGGCAGGTGTCCGGTGGAAGGCGAGCAGACCAGATGCTGCAGGCTCATGACATTGGATGCCGTGAGACAGTGCGGGTACGGCTGCAGCTACTGTTCCATCAGGTCATTTTATGACGAGCACCGGATGTACATCTATCCGGATTTACCCAGGCGCTTGAAACAGCTGGAACTGGACCCGGAACGTATCTACCACATTGGTACCGGGCAGTCTTCGGACTCGCTTATGTTCGGCAGCCGCAAAGGTTCTCTTGATGCCCTGCTAGAGTTTGCACAAGCCCACCCCAATGTAATCCTCGAACTGAAGACTAAATCCGATCATGTCCAATCCTTGACTGCCCGCAGCTCATCAATCCCTTCCAATGTCATCACGACGTGGAGCCTCAATCCGCAGGTCATTATTGATCACGAAGAGCACTTCACTGCCCCGCTCCATCAGAGAATCAAGGCAGCCAGGAGCGTAGCCGACGCCGGAGGGCTGGTGGGATTTCATTTCCATCCGATACTCAAGTATCGGGGGTGGCGGGAGGACTACCAGGAGATCATTGAGATTGTACAGCGCACCTTCTCTCCCCAAGAGACGGTCATGGTATCGCTGGGAACCTTGACGTTCACCAGAGCGGTCATCAGGAAGCTGAGAGAATCAGGAATAAAAACTAAGGTGCTCCGCATGCCCATGGATGAGATCGCGGGAAAATATTCATATCCGCTGTCGGTTAAGCTTGAGCTCTTCAGGCATGTCTATGGCTGCTTCGCTGAAGAATGGAAGCAGCAGGTATACTTCTACCTCTGTATGGAGGATCCCTCTCTCTGGCAGCCCGTTTTCGGACAAAGCTACGAAGACAACAACGCATTTGAGTCAGACATGCTGACTGCCTATATGCACCGAATATCCAGGCACAGGGAATTCCGTGAAGCACATGCCCGCAGGTAATACAAGGGCTCCCTATGCCGGAGTATTCGGGACAGGGGTACTCATTACCTGCATGGTCACCTTGAACGGTGAGCTCGCCCGCATCACCGGACAGGCGGCATCGCTTCTGTTCATCCATGCTTCAGGGCTCATCGGGATATCCATACTCATTATCCTTAGGGGCAGTCACCTCCGCAGACCCTCCTCCGTCCCCGCACCATGGCATCTCTATACCGGGGGCCTGCTTGGCGTGATCATGATATTCGGGAACAACCTCTGCTTCCTCACTCTCGGGGTATCGGTGACTCTAGCCGCTGGCGTCATGGGCCAGCTGCTGGGTTCACTGCTTATTGATACTATCGGGCTCCTCGGGATGAAGCGCTATCCCCAAGCACCTCTCAGGCTTGCAGGGCTGGCTGTAGCCTGCATCGGCCTTGCTGTCATGGTTGATTCATGGGCAGTGGACTACCGTTTTGTAGTGCTGGCAGTGGCTGTAGGCGTGCTCACGATTCTCCAGATGACAGTAAATGCGCGACTTGCCTCGCATATAGGTCTGCTTAAGGGTGTCAGGGTGAACTATATCGGCGGGATTATCGGCTCAGCTTCCGCATGCCTGCTTATGGGGGCCTGCGGCAGTATCTCTCTCTCCCTGATATCCTCCGTCCCTCTGCACCTCATGGTTGGGGGAGGGCTGCTGGGAGTTGCTATCGTAGCAAGCATCAATTTCCTGCTCCCAAGAATTCCTACGGTATACAGTTCACTGCTTATCTTCCTCGGACAGATCATATCAGCAGTTATGATAGACCGTATGCTGCTCGGTATCTTTTCCTACCAGAGAGTGTATGGGATAATTCTCATCGGTGCAGGCATAATGCTCAGCCTTACGGCTGATCGAATGAGCAGCCGTAGGGCTCAGGCAGACCTTCCCTGAAGTACTTGCCTCTTTCCCTGTTTGTGGTAATATGATGTGCATAGTTCCTGCGGAGGGATACATGAGGACGCTGATAGTCTACGGTTCGAAGTACGGCTATACCCGTGAGTGTGCAGAGATCATTGCTGAATTGCTCAAAGATGAAGAGGTCATCATCGTTACCCATCTTGATCACCAGAGCTACCCGACCCTTGCTGACTATGACCGCATCATCATTGGAGGCGGGGTATATATGGGCAGGCTCCATCGGAAGGTACGGAAATTCATCGAGCACAACCGCGAACTCCTGCTGACAAGACAGATTGGACTCTTCCTAAGCTGCCTCAGCCAGGGAGACGAGGCTGAACAGATGGTCAGAAAATCATTTTCTGAAGACATGCTGAAGCATGCGAAGGCTGTTGCTCTTGTGGGGGGATGTGTCAATCTTGAGAAGCTCAATCCGCTGTACAGGAGACTGTTCAGATCTCAGCAGGACTCCCTTGATAAGAGAGATACAGAATCACTCAAGCGCTTCACCGAAGCGTTGCGAGCACCCTAGTCTTCCCGAGCCGGGTGAACCGGGTAGACTTCCAGGTGCACTACGCGAAGTCCTTGAGGACTGTCAGTAAACAGGGCAACTTCCTCAGACGAGTCAAAATGGGGATAGGCACGAGTTGACAGCGTAATCCGCGAGTCCACAAATACCTCAAGAGTGGAGTGGTCCAATAAAATCCGCACCGATACCTGTCCATCATCCCGAGCCTCCCAAGGCGCAGCCACTGGTGTGGCGTAGGGCATCTCCAGTACTGAGCTCTGTTCACGATCAATCCTGACATTCTGCCGTTCGCTCTGAAAGATAATTCTTGTCTTCTCCCGCTGGGTCTCATGGCGCAGGAGCTCAAAGCCGAACTCTCCTTCTTCAGGTACGGCAATCGTACAGGAAATATCGAGGGCCTTCCCCCGGACTGGCAGTACCCATGTACCTGACATGAGTTCATCAGCCAGAACCAGTCCTGCTTCTGCATCATGAAGCAGGCTGACAGCCTCCACGGGATCTATGGTGAGCTTTCCCTGGTCATCAATTTCCATGACCCGCGGGATGGACTGGACACCCGCCCACGCATATCCTTCGTGCTCAATGGATATTCGAAGCACTTCGGGCATCCATCCGAAGAGGATTCTCCTGCCCTCTCCGTCTTCACAGGTGATGCCGGCGTACAGTC
>SKXS01000072.1 GCA_007128345.1 Spirochaetia bacterium | reverse complement strand
GTATCTGAGCTGCCGCCGGGAAGTATATAGTCACCTACGTAGTGGATGGAACCGGTCATGCACATAGCCGCGCTCTGATAGAAGAAGTAGAGCAGGACGAATGCGAGAAAGTTGCGCTGCTTAAAGGCCTGCTTCATTTCAGAAAAAAATGATGCTGCCTGGTCCTTTTCCTGTTCCACTTTGAACATATAGCGCGATATCATACTGCGGTTCTCAAGAACCCCGGGGATTAGGAGCATTGCAGCGATGATGGCCACCCCAGCGGTCACCCACGCACTGGTGAAGAAGCTGCCGAGATTTCCGTATTCGAAGATGAGGGGGGGAATGATGAACCCCGCTGCTATGCCAAGTACCCCGATGACTGTCCCGATCTGGGCGGTACGCACGCGTTCCCGATCATCCCTGAACTTGTCAGGGAAAATGGACTGGTAGTTGAGTTCCCATACGGAGTAGAGCAGATCATACAGACAGGTGGTGAATACCATCCAGAGAAACACCGGGAAGGGCCGGAGTGCTGCATTGAAGGTGGAGGGTATAAAGAAGATGAGGATGAAGCTCAGTGAGGAAGTGACAGTACCAAAGAGAATCCAGGGAAACCGCCTGCCGAGATGTTTGGATAGGAACGTGGGCTTCGAGGTGAGGTACCCCAGCAGCGGATCATTGACGGCATTCCAGATTGCGTAGATGATGATGGCTGCTGCCGCATATATTGAAGGGAGCCCCACTTCAGTCTCGTAAAACTTGAATACCACAGCGGCAAATGCCCCGGTAAGAAATTCAGCGAGGAACCTCCCGGTACCGTATGAGCACATGGTCCCCAGTGAATTTTTCTGGATATTTGCTGGTTGGTTCATACCATTTTCCTGTAATCTGCAGAATGAATGGATGAGTGTACCACACTTGCCTAGGGTAGTACAATGTTGCTGCATACTATTCAATCTCCCGCAGGGCGGGAGGAAGCTGTTCTTTTCTCGCGTAGTACATGACGATAGACAAGGTGATGATAACCGTTCCGGTAACGGTGACAGGATCGGGATATTCTCCTGGGACGAGGATCCAGCTCAGTACCGCACCTGCTGCGGGAATTATGAACTTGAAAAGGTTAATCTCGGAGACCTTTACCCCGGGGCGCTTGAGCAGTATGAACCAGATGGAAAAGGCTGAGGCGGATACGAAGCAGAGCCACAGCAGCGCTGCCACAAAGGGCAGGGGTATGCTTTCGGGAACGCCTTCTCCAAAGATCTGCGAAAACATAAGGAGGAACAGGCCGCCGAGAATCATCTGCTGTGAATTGAGAAAGAGGGGATCCCTGGTCTTGCGCTTAATGATGATCTGACTCAGTGAACCAAGCAGCACGGCGCTGAAGAGCATGAGAATGCCGGAGAGCTCCCGCAAACCCGCTTCAGTTGAGAAGTCCCGCCTCACGCTTATAAGCACCAGGCCTCCCATGGCAAGAGCAATGCTTGCAGTTTTCCGCAGGGAGAGCTTCTCATTGCGCATGAACAGATGCGCCATGAGGGCGGTAAAAAGCGGTTCAGATCCCAGAATGATCGCAGCAACTGCTGCTGAGACGCGGTTCACCCCATGGAAGAGCAGGCCGTAGAAGAGGCTAGTCTGAAAGAACGAAAGAGGTATGATCACCCGCCAGTTCTTCCGCATATGGATGCCGTACCCCTTGATCCGTCCAGTGAAGAGGAGTACCATCACTCCGGCCAATGTGAACCTAAGTCCGGAAAAAATGAAAGGATCTGCGTACTGCAGGCCGATCTTCACTCCTGCAAAGGAGGATGACCACAAAAGCGAGGCAAATACTGCAAGCAGATAGGACTGTTTCACGTATCCTGTTCCATATGTTTCGGGGTGAGCAACAGCTGATTATGCTGCGTGACTGATGTCCATAGTACTGTATTTGATCAGATTGGTCCATTATCGGTTGTGAATGAGGTGATGGACAGGTTCGGGTAGACCTGCTACCGTATGGTCAGATGATTCTGTGATGCGCACAAGCATAGAGGAGATGCCGGCGTGTATGAGATAACCACCTGCAGGATACCGATTAAGCTCTGGATTGACCGTATAGATGACGGTGCCCTGGAACAGGCAAAGCATGTAGCTGATCTTCCCTTCGCGTATCATCATGTAGCAGTCATGCCTGATGCCCATCAAGGGTTCGGCATGCCCATCGGCGGAGTGCTGGCAGCTGACGGCGCGGTGGTTCCCAATGCGGTGGGAGTGGACATCGGGTGCGGTATGACTGCTGTAAGGACGGACCTGGAGGAGCTCACTTCCGGCGAGCTGAGATCGGTTACTGAAGCGGTGAAGCGGGAGATACCCCTGGGGTTCTCACACCACAAGAAGCCCCAAAGCTGGGAGGGATTTAGAAAAGCACCGAAGGTTCCCGTGGTCCAGCAGGAGCTCGATTCCGCGCGATACCAGTTAGGTACCCTCGGGGGAGGGAACCATTTTATCGAGCTGCAGTCAGGAGATGACGGGTATCTCTGGATTATGGTCCACTCAGGGAGCAGAAACTTCGGATACACCATCGCCCGGGAATTCGATCGGATTGCGAGAGCAGATGCCAAGAAGAGGGGGCTTGTCCTCCCTGACAGCCAGCTTTCTCCGCTGTATATAGGCTCACCGGAGGCGGAAGCATACCTGTC
>SKXS01000180.1 GCA_007128345.1 Spirochaetia bacterium | reverse complement strand
GAACTTCATCGAACGGGCTCTGGAAAAGCTTCCAAAGCTTAACAATGAACAGATTAAGTCCCTTATCTACCTGCTGCTGCGGGAGCATGAGCGGTTTGAGGAGGTGCTCGATTCCCTCTACGACGGCATCATCGTGACGGACACCAGCCACCGGATCATGATGATCAACAAGGCCGCTTTCAGGCTCCTTTCGCTGAGCAGCGATGAGTACGAATACCGCCTGGTATGGAGCATCATTGCGGATGAGGAAATTGCCGTATGGGTGGAGAGCTCGCTTCAGGGTGAGGACCGGGTGGTGGATGAAGAATTCTACATTGAGAAAAGCGCTTCCCTCGGGATCCGCTCGCTGTCCATATTTCCGCTGGTAAAGGAGAAGCAGGTTGCGGGCTCCATCATCTTGGTACGGGACGTCACCGAAAAGAAGAAGCAGGAGGCCAAATACCGCAGGGCGGAGAACCTCGCTTCACTCACCACGCTTGCAGCTGGTGTGGCCCATGAAATAAAGAACCCCCTGGCATCAATCGGCATCCATCTGCAGCTTATGCGCCGTGAGATGGAACAACAGCATGCCTTAACCGAAGAGCATGCGGTCTCATATCTGGATGTGCTGGAGGAGGAGATCGAACGTCTCAACAGTATTGTGGTGGACTTCCTTTTTGCGGTGCGCCCCATGGATACCCGCATGAAGCGGGAGCATATCCACGAAGTGATCAATGATCTGCTCGAATTTATTAAATACGAACTGGCTGAGCACCACATTACTGTTGAACGGGAACTGGCAGATAACATCCCCAAGGTCGAGATGGACCAGAAGTACATCAAGCAGGCCCTGCTGAACATCATCAAGAATGCCATCGCAGCTATGCATGACGGGGGCAAGCTGCGCATAGTCACCTATCTGCAGGGCGCAATGGTCGGCATCGACATTATCGATGACGGGGTGGGGATATCTGACGAACTCATGTCAAAAATCTTTGAGCCCTATTACACTACGAAGGATTTTGGATCAGGCCTCGGCCTGACGGTGGTCTACAAGGTCATTAAGGAGCACCAGGGCGACATCACCGTGGATTCAGCTGAAGGCAGGGGAACAAAGTTCACTATCTACCTGCCGCTGCCGAAGGATAGGCAGCAGCTCATCAGCTGGGAGGAAAAGCCGTGAAATGCACTGTACTTATTGTTGACGATGAAAAAAACATCAGGGGCGGACTTGCCAAGTCTTTAGAACTCGACGGGTATCGAGTGGTCACCGCAGCTGACGGCGAAGAGGGCTGGAAGACCGTCAATAGGGATGATATTGACCTGGTGATTGCCGACCTTAAAATGCCCCGCATGTCAGGGGAGGAGCTGTTGAAGCGCATCTCATCCGCGTACCCTACGATTCCGGTGATTATTCTCACCGGACACGGGACCATTGAGTCCGCGGTAGGAGCCATGCGGGACGGTGCATTTGATTTCGTCACCAAACCGGTGAATCTCGAACGGCTCTCCCTGCTGGTCAAGCGCGCGCTCTCCAATCGGGAGCTGCACATGCAGCACAAGGCGCTCAAGGAGGAGATAGAGCAGCTGAAGGCCAAGCACCGCTTTGAGAAGATCGTAGGCAAGAGCCCAAAGATGAAGCGCGTCATGGATGTGGTGGAACAGGTGGCTGATACCAAGGCTTCAGTGCTCATCACCGGGGAGAGCGGGGTAGGCAAGGAGCTCATCGCTGATGCAGTTCACCATCTCTCCAGCCGAGCCGACCGTCCCTACATAAAGGTGCACTGCGCAGCCCTGGCTGAATCGCTTCTGGAAAGTGAGCTTTTCGGCCATGAGAAGGGTGCATTTACCGGAGCAGCGGGGCGTAAGCGGGGACGATTTGAACTGGCCGATAAGGGCACGATCTTCCTAGATGAGATCGGTGAGATCAATGCCCAGGTCCAGATCAAGATCCTCAGGGTCCTTCAGGAGCGCACGTTTGAGCGGGTCGGAGGTGAGGAGACCGTATCGGTGGATGTCCGTATCATTTCAGCGACGAACAAGGACCTGAAGAAGGAGATTGAACAGGGGCGTTTCCGTGAAGATCTTTTCTACCGGCTTAATGTGGTGAACGTCGATATTCCCCCGCTTCGGGAGCGCAAGGAGGATATCCCCCTCCTCTCGGCGGCTTTTCTCAAGGAGTTCAATGGTGAGAACGGGAAATCCATCCAGGGCATCAGCCAGAAGGCCGGGGCGCTTCTGTACAACTACGCGTGGCCCGGGAACATCAGGGAGCTTCGCAACTGCATCGAGAGTGCTGTGGTTCTCTCCAGGACCGATGTGATTGAGGTGGAGGATCTGCCCATGACCATCCGGTCAGGAAGCGACGACGAAAACGTGATGATTCCTCTTGGAGTGACCATGGCTGAAGCGCAGAAGCAGGTTATTGAGGCCACGCTGAACTTCTATAAAGGCAACAAGACCAGGACTGCCGAAGCTCTTGAGATCGGCAGGAAAACCCTCCACAGAAAAATCCAGGAATACTCTCTTGATTGACACTGACGCCTGCCTTGCTTTGCTGGAACCTGATTCCCCTGTATCCCGTGCCATACCCGCCTATGAACTGAGAAACGGACAGCGGGAGATGACCAGTGCAGTCGCACAGGCGATGAACAGCTGCAGATTCGCCCTTATCGAAGCAGGAACCGGCATTGGCAAGTCCTTCGCCTATCTCAT